>CAJQNE010000043.1 GCA_905479545.1 uncultured Gammaproteobacteria bacterium
GGTAGAAACTAGGAGGTTGCCGTCTGTATAAGCGTCAATTCCTGCAGCGATATCGGTCGTGAACACTTCCCGATCGACAGTGAAATATGAGGAATATCCAATTTGGCTTTCATCACGATGCAGGTGTCCGGCGATGGTTTCAAAGCCAGCTTTGTCGATATAAACAAGGTCCTCACCTAGATAAGGGGTGTACGCCAGCAAGTCTAATCTCGACTCCTCGCCGTCGCCGTCAACATCAGCGCGAACAACACCGCCACTGTGCTTTTCTAATTGCTCTACCAAGCCTTCAACCGGTTCGGCGGTATTTATTTGTGCAATCATTTGCTGGTAAGTGTGATCAGTACCGCCATTGATATAAAACGGGCCTGCTTTGAAATCTGAACCCAAACCGAGCACGTGAGATGAACCCAGTACGGTGGTGGCTTCGCCATCCGCAACGTCATCAAAATTCCTGTCGATGTCTTGCCCACCAGTCGCCTTAATCAGATAAAGAGTGTTGTCTTCAAAGAGGGTGGCATTAAAGCTAAATGTTCCGGAGCTGGAAGGGCGGTCACCGCTAGCGCTGGTGGTGCTGGCGACTACCGTCGAATAATCCGGATGGGCAAATAACTCAACAGTGGCATTGACCCAGGGACCGGTAGCGATTTGACCGCTCAATGTGGTGGCGGGTAGACCAGTATCCGCACCTAACGTAATGGTTACCGTTGCGACATTGGATAAATTTCCGGCTTCGTCGGCAACACGATAGCTGAAACGATCTACGCTATCGGTTGTACCGGCAGTTGATTGGTAGCTGATAGTGCCGTCAGCACCGACAGTGGCTGTACCGGAGCGGGGCAGGCCAACCAGTTCGACGGTGGCAACATCGATATCGTCGTCAACATCGGTATCGTTTTCGAGCACGACAATTTCGACAGCGGCAGGGGTCGGCGCAGCAGCGTTGTCGTTAACAGTTTGTGGGGAGCGACCTGTGTCCGGGTTTTCTTCGTCTGCGGTAACTGTGACAGTTACTGTCGCTGGGTCTGAGCGCAAGCCATCGGTATCAGCCACGGTATAAGTGAACGTGACCGTTCCGCCAAAGCCAACGGGAGAGCGGTAGCTGATCGTATTGTTTAAAGGATCGACAGCAGCATCGCCATTCGCTGGCGAGGTTTCGATTTGCAGGCTGTCGGGGGCAATCTGAGTGTCAGGGTCGCGATCGTTTGCCAATACGTCGATTACTATCGTTTCATCGCTGATTGCCTCGGCGCTGTCGTCTACTGTTATGGGCGGGCTATTAACGAAAGCGGTAACAGTGATGCTTACAGTCGCAGTATTTGAGCGTGCGCCGTCGTTGTCGGCGATGCTGTATTGAAATTGATCAGAACCTACGAACCCGTCTTCAGGTGTGTAAGTCACTTCTCCCGAATCGGCATCGTAGTTGATGCTGCCAGATGCCGGGTTGGATGATGCGACAAACGAGGCGTTATTCAGGCTGCCATCACTGTCACTATCGTTAGCAAGAACAGGAATTACAACAGCGAAACCTTCTTCAGTAGTGGCTGTGTCGTCGGTCGCGGTGGGGGCAGCATTGTTTGAAGTAACCGTAATCGCAACCGTAGCTGTATTTGAAAAATCTCCATCGCCATCGGCTACGCGATACTGCAGTTCATCTGAGCCAACAAACCCATCAGCGGGTATATAACGAATAGCACCGTTTTCAACAGTTGCGGTGCCGCCGGATGGGTTGGTAGTGATCTGAATGCTGTCGCTGTCCAGGTCATTTTCCGGGTCACTGTCGTTATCCAGCACGGTAAGCAATGTGCTTTGTTCTTCTACCACGCTGTATGCATCGTCCACTGCGGTAGGGGCTTGGTTGGGTGCCGCGCTAGCTACCGAGAGCGTAACAGTAGCAATATTCGATTGGCTGCCGTTGTTATCACTCACCCGATAGGTGAGCTCGTCGGCACCGCTATAGCCGTCATTCGGTTGATAAGAAATCTGACCGTCAGCCTGCACGGTTGCCTGGCCGTTGCTAGGCCCTGAGACAATCTGCACGCTGCTGACATTCAAGCTGCCATCGCTATCACTATCATTGGCTAATACGTCTAAGGCGGTAGTCGTGTCGGCGTCTACACTGAAACTATCGTTTCCGGCCACCGGCGCCTGATTCGGTACATCGATGGTGATGGTTACTTCGGCTGAGTTTGAGGCTTGGCCTGCGTTGTCCGAAATCTGATAAGCGAAACTGTCGGAACCTCTGCTGCTCGCGGGAGCGGAGTATCTAACGACTCCCGACGAAAGCACCTGCACGGTTCCAACGGCAGGCTGGCGGGTGATGACGACACTGCTGCGGTTTAAGCCGGTTTCCGAATCCTGATCATTGTCCGCAACCGGTATGTCGACAGATCCGCCAGCGATAACGGTTGCTGCGTCAGGATTGGCCGTAGGTCGTTGGTCTATGGTGATACTTACGGTTGCAGTATTGGATAAGTTTCCGCGAGCGTCCTGCACCCGATAGCTAAGCATGTCTGTGCGGCTGGAAGTACTTGACGATGGTTGATACTGAATGCGCCCATTGCTAGTAACCGTCGCTGTGCCGTTTGAAGGGCCAGAAGTTATGCTCACTGATGAGGGGGCGATGTCGCCGTCGGGGTCGCTGTCGTTATTGAGCACTGCGATGGTGGTGCTGCCGTCAGCAGTCGTAGTAGCGCTGTCGTTTACAGCTGTAGGTGGATTATTTCCGCCTGAGTTCTGATTGTCGGCCTCACTGCCTCCACCCCCACCACTACAGGCAGTCATTAGTGAGAACAGTAACAGCGTGCATCCGAGGCTTTTGGTCATGGCGGTGTATCATCCCATCGAAGATTATGATTAGTAATGTTATCGAATGATATCAGCACGCGGTAGATTTTGTGTTGAGGAAATGTGGCAGGTTTGTGACTTTTTGGTTTAGTGGTGAGCGCTCCCGGTCTGTCGTGGCATGGTTACGGCGATATCTGTCGCTTGTTCAGCACATGCGAATTATCAGGAATAAGCTTGGTATATTTACCTTTATGCAGTGACCAAGGATTGGTACTCCGGTGTTAAGCAATGTTTTAGTTAGCATGTAGCTTGCAATTCGAAGTCTATTGGTAAAATAGCTGTGTAACTCCTCGTCTTGCTCTAACTAAGTTTTCGAGTACTGATAGTTCGGCGTTACTCGGGCTCAGCCTCTTTATCTTTATTGTTGAAAATCCAGCCTTTTTTGCCGAAGTAAATCAGCAAGCTAACCGTGCTGGCGGCCATCACCAATAAGCTAGCAATGTAACCGAAACGCCAGCTGAGCTCGGGCATATTGAAGGGTGAGGAGGTGTCGAAATTCATTCCGTACAAACCAACAATGAACGTCATCGGCATAAAAATAACTGAAATAACGGTGAGTATTTTCATCACTTCGTTCATCCGGTTCGAGGCACTGGATAGGTGCAGGTCTACCAGGCCTTGTGCTACTTCCCTATATACCTCCACCATATCCAATAGCTGGAAACTATGGTCTGAACAGTCGCGGAAATAGACTTTCAGGCTTTCTGGTAAGAGTTCGTGCTCCTGCCGCAGCAGAGTGTTCATGGCCTCCCGCTGTGCCCATAGCGCGCGGCGCATTTCCAGAAGCTCGCGTTTAAGCACGTGAATATCGGCAATAAGGCTGGGTTGGGGTTTTTCTATTACCTGTTCTTCCAGCCCCTCGGTTAGTTCGCCATAAGCTTCAAGAATAGGGAAGTAGCTATCAATAATGGCGTCGATTAAGGCGTAGGCAAGGTACGGAGCGCCCATGCTGGCGACGCGCTTAGAGCCCGCCTGCAGTCTGGCTCTTACCGGGTCAAAAATATCACCGCGGCGCTCTTGCACTGTCAGTACGAAATTTTTGCCAGCGACTATCGCTATTTGTTCTGAGTCAAACGGTGGCCCGCCGCGTGGCTCACGTAAGAACACAATAAAAAAGTCGTCATGAATTTCAGCCTTCGGGCGTTGGCCGAGGTTCACCAGGTCGGCAATGGACAGAGGATGGATGTTTAGCTGTTCGCCGATCTGGCTGATCAGCTCTGTATTCGCCAAGCCTTGAATGTCAATCCACTGGACGGTTTTTGCATCACCGGGCTGTTGAGGCAGGCCGTTTTGTTCTAACAGCGTTTTAGCCATCACCCCGGTTGCAGTTATGTCAGACACAGTAACTGTTGTTGCTGTAGCGCTAGCGTGTTCGGCAAAGGTGCCGGGTGCGGAGCCCACCGCAGGACGATGAGCTTTCCGCTTTAAATTCAGATGCTTGAGTCGCGATTTTGCGGCTAGTTTTGCCATGGTGTTTTGCTCTGCAAATGGTTTGTGCACGGTTTGGTCGGCGATGATGTCGTTATTCAGCAGCTACACATCAACCTTAGCCACCGCTGGTGCTTCAGGCTTTAACAATGGCTTCGCGATGGTGATATTTTCCAGAGCGAACGCATGCAAAATGTCTCGCACTAAGCTGAAGCGCAGGTCGCTGAGCCGCTCGCGTTGAGCCCATACGGAGAACTGGAAGTCGACGCCGTGATCTGCAAAGCCGCTCACAATAAATATCGGTTGCGGTTCGGCGAGGCAAATAGGGTTGTTTGCTGCTACAGCCAATAGGCATTTTTTTATCTTATCGAGGTCTTCAGTAAATTCCAGCCGCATTTTTAAATCAAAGCGGCGAATCGGAAAGCGCGACAGGTTAGTGACGTTCGATTTGATAATGGATTCATTCGGTACCCGGACAAATAAGTTATCGGGCGTTCGGAGCTTAATAGACAGTAAGTCGATAGATAAAACTTCTCCTACCAGCTCGCCAACCTTAATCATGTCGCCAATTTGAAACGGCCGCTCGGCGATAAGGAACAGGCCGCTAATGAGGTTGCTCGCCGACGTTTGAGAAGCGAAACCAATGGCCACCGTAAGAATACCGGCAGCACCCAAAAACGCGGTCAGCTTAAAACCCATTAGTCGCATAATGGTGATGAACACGATTATGGTAATGCCGTACTTAACCAGTCGCAGCAATAGGAACAGCGCCTGTGCCGACATTTTTTTCGTTAACGTCGACCTAACCGCAGAGCTGATGCTGCGGATAAGCAGCCAGCCAATAAGAATGATGACAACGCTGCGGAGCAAACCTTCGCCATGCGCCGAAGCAAAAAAGTTCTGAATAAAGTCGATCATTTTTGTTTGCTGTCCTGCCATCGAATCCCGTAGCTCTCTTTAACGAGTTGTCGGGGAGGGGCTACAACGCCGGCAGAGCTTAATAGCTCATCGCTATTGCGGTTCACTTTAATTTCCAACTCCCGGTCGATATTTTTGCATTCCAGGTAAACGCTGTCGGTAAACAACCGACCCGATTTATCACTGTGCAGCTGGAGATTTGGCATTGGCAGTTTGAATTTTTCTAATTTCAACACCGCGCTCGAAAGGTTCTGCACTACCACTGGCGTTACTGGCCGGTAGTTACGGGTGGGGATAGTGCCCAACTTGGTTCTCGCCAGCGTTGCACTGGCGTAACAAAGCTCTCCGCTTAAAAAGTCACCGAACCAACTATCACGATTATCAAATATGGGTATTTCTGCCAACAGCACGGTGCCATTGAAAAAACCGAGCCGCATAATCGTAGTGATGTAAAAGTTGATATTGCCACTCGGTGCCACCCGCAGCGGTATTTCTGTATTGATAATAAAAGGCCGGTCGCCCAACAGCGGCTGAATACGCAGCGCGGCATTGTCGTCATGGAGGTGAAAGCGAAGCGAATCCCCTTTGGCAAGCTGACGGTCTATTGGCTGCGCTAATGAAAACCGGTCGGTCTCGGGGTCTTTGTCGCGGTAATGCTGTAAGCGCCATTCGCTGCCGTGCCGCCGCAAGCTAAACACCAACGGGCCTATGTCCCACCGGGCCAGCTGGTCTTCTTCCAGCGTTACGTCGCCCCACCATTGTTTTGCCACTGTCTGAATTCTCTTAATGTAGTTAATAACCAAGTCGCCGACGACTACAGTGGTTTGTGCACCGAGGGTTCATCGAATGGAACCGCGAATGCCTCAGTGCAGACGCTGTTGATTACGGAGCTAATTCTGGTCGTTAGATTAGCAAATTACGAGCACAAAAAAGCCGCCTCATTCAGAGGCGGCTTCGTGGCAATTACGCCAAGCGGCGCTAGTTTTTAGTGCCGGTGCTTATGGCGCTGCAGCTTCATCAGAACCACTGGTTAAGACTAAACCGGATTCCATCATGTCAGAACCAGTAGAGCTTTCTGGTACACCACCATCAACAATCTGGCCGCGTAGTTCGCCGCTGGGGTTCGTGGTTGAGTGCAGGTTTACATACAGGTTGCCATCGCGAATGCCGTTACGCAGTTCATCGGTAAAGTCGTCGCCTGAGATAGAGCCGGTTATGGTGCCTGCGCCGTTGCTGGATGCTGGTACCTGCGTGAGTGCTACCAAAACAGGGCCGTTTACGCCGACGATTCCATTGTGAATATGAGCTGCCGTTGAGTTGTCGATGTCATGAGTAGCGCGCACTTCGAGTCCTTCGTCGCCAATAAGCGTAATAGTGGCATTGCCAGTGCTCGCAGTGCTTACCGGTGGGTTTTCCTGGCTGCCTTCCAGCGGGAAACTAATAAGCGATACGTCCGCGCCCAATACCTGACCACGTAACTCGCCGGATGGTACAGCGGCAGAGTGAACGTTAATGTACATGCCACCGTTATTCAGCGTGGTGATCTGCTCGGAAGTGAGCGTGGTAGTGCCAGAAAAGTTATTCAGGTTTGGTTGCTGCGTAAGTGGAAACAGCACCGGGCCGTTGGCACCGGCAAAGTTGGTATGCAGGTGAGCGGCGGTTGGGTTTGGCGATATACCGGAAGTTCTTACGTTGATAACGACGGTGTTACTAGCTTCGTCAATATCAATAGTGGCAGTGCCTCTGGCAGTTGTCTCTACCGGCGGCACTTCACTGCTACCGCTCAGGGTCACGACAAAGTCGTTAGTGACAGTTTCTTCGTCGTTACAGGCGGTTAGGCCCAGTGAGGCAACGGCAGCAAAAATGAGTAATGCGGAATTTTTCAAAATGGTGAAGCTCCTATGAGAATGGTTATATCAAGCTATCGTAATGCCGCTAAAGCGGTAACTGTTTTACGCTACAAACAGCGGTTTGGTTGCGGGGTTGAGCAAACTTAATGATGGCGCTGGGGCTTCAAGCAATAGCCTTCGCCCTTACGAGGAGGAGCCACTACCAACTGGAAACACTGCCAGGTGCGCTTGTTAATCGCTGGGTTAGGTTTTATGGTTATTCGTAGCAGTGATCTGCCTACGGAAATCCAGAAAACGAAGTATTCCACTATTGCCGACCCTAAATGCATAAGCCAACCACGAACCTGCCACCACCCATACCACCGGAAAAACCGCTGCCGACTGATTGCTGTGGCAGCGGCTGTACCGTTTGTATTTACGATGCGTATGCAGACGCTTTGGAAGCCTATGAGAAAAGACTCGCTGACTGGCAGCGGACTGACGATAGCGAAAAAACGTTTGGCTAGTTATGGGCTCGGTCACGCTGAAAAGTGACCGAAATTATTTGATTATTATTGTTAGGAATGCTGCCGTTTAACTCAATAAAAGCCCGTCATTGTGAGCGTAGCGCGGGGCTGTGCCGTCGAAGGCTCGTGGTAGGTCGGCATCGCTTGCATGCCGACATTTTGCTGCGGGCCTTCGACGAAGCTCAGGCTGAACGGTTGTGGGGTTGGAGTTGGCTTTTGTATTGCCCGGTTTGGCAGTCTGATTCACCGTGTCAGAAGCGCAGCGGGGCGGCGGCCTTACAAATCCTTACAAACGCGACGTGGCGGTGACCGAACTACAGGATATATTGATAGTCCAACGGTTATCTTTGCACGTAACCATAGCGCCAAGCCGGAGACTCAGGTCATGACGAATATTCTAATCACACGCGGCTTCCGCTGGCAGACGCTGGCTTTTTTGTTGGTTATGTCGGCAGGCTCCACGGTAGTTATGGCGCAGGATTGGCGCTCCGGCAGTCGTGGCCAATCCAGTGAGCGCAATTCCGGCAATCGCCAGCGACAATCTTCAGGAAACACCTGGCGCGATGCGGTTCGCCAGCAGCGAGGTGATTCCTCACGCCAGAACAGACAAGGCAGCCAGAACCGCCGCGATAATAATCGTCAAGCCACTCCTCAGCCCCGCAGAGATAGTGATCGTCAGTCGTCGCGGCAGTCCCGTAGAGACGCCGATCGTCAAAGTCGTCGCAACAACCGTGACGATCGACCACGGAATGCGCAGCAGGGCTCAAATAGCAATTCCCGCCGTGACCAAAGCCGCCGGAATCAGACCTGGGCGGAGGCGGCCCGACAGCAAAGAGAGCGGCGTCGTAATGAAGGGCAGGGTCGGGGGGATTCACGTCGCGAGCGTAATCGTCGCGAACAAGCTTTCCAGAACTATCGTCGGCGTGGTCACCATAGCCGTCGGCATTACTCGGTTGGCCACAAACTCAGAAGGTTGCCCCGAAACCACTCGCGTTTCTCGTGGAATAACTATTCCTACTTCTATGGCAACGGCTATTTTTACCGCCCGAGCAGCTACGGCTATGTGGTAGTTGGCGCTCCATTGGGCTTCAGGCTATCAGTACTGCCGCTGGGGTATGCTACTTTTTACCTGGCGTCAGACCGCTATCACTACGTCAACGATACTTACTATCGCTGGTACTCTGATACCAACGATTATGAGGTAGTGGACGAGCCTAACGGTGCTGCCGATGCGCTTTACCGCGTTAGCGAAATCGCCGCAGCTTCGCTGTATATCTACCCGACGCAGGGACAGACTGAGGAGCAGCGCGATCAGGATCGCTTCGAATGTCACCTCTGGGCGGTGGACGAAAGCGGCTTTGATCCGAGCTATTCGGACGCGGATAAAGCGGGTTACGAAAACTACCGGCGTGCTATGACGGCCTGCCTGGAAGGGCGTGGCTACTCGGTTAAATAAGCTCTACGGCTATCATCGCAGGCGGATGAGTGTTAGATAGGGCGTCACAGTTGGCGACAGCTGTGGCTGCACTGCTGGTTATTTGCCGTGAGCGCCGAGCAGCTGTGAGCTGAAGGCCTGCAGCTCACCGCCGGCAACTTCTTGGCTGGCCGATCGCAGATCATTAAGGTTCACTTTTTCCTGCTTCATTAGCTTACGCACTACCGCGTCCAGGTTATTTGCGCCATCGGTACGCTTGGTTATTTCAGTGTTTAGCTGGTGGAAGAACCCGACTGCACGGGCGGTGCGCGGGCCTTTTGAATTGCGGGACTTGAGGGTTTTTACGTCTTTGCCCCAGTCGGCCATAAATTCGAGCACCTTCTGAAAGCGGTCTTCTGTCATGCCGCCGGAGCGGCGCAGTAATTCGGTGGAGTAGTACTCGGCCAGGCCCTCGGTAATCCAGTCGAAACCCTTTTCGTCACGAATTCGCGTGGTGATATGAACGAGTTCGTGAACCAGAGTGGAGGTGTAGTTGCCCGAAATTACCGGACGGCTGCTATGCATATAGAGCGAGTTCGGCGAAGACAGGCCGCCGCGCCACATGGGGTCATCAGCACCGACAATAAGAATTTTGCTTGGTAGGTCGCCGAAGGCCAGCTGCATTTCCGGCAGTATCCAACTGCAGATGGCCATGGTTACCGTGCGCTCAACATCGCTGCCGCGTGGGGCTGCCACCGCAACTTCCACCCCGGCGATTTGATCACGCCGGCTGCCGATTTTGCCGGCAATAATCCAGCCCACCGGCCTATCAAAGGCGCGCTCGGAATTGGTGATGACAAAGCTCTTGCCAT
>CAJQNE010000044.1 GCA_905479545.1 uncultured Gammaproteobacteria bacterium
GACGTCGGTCGGGTAGGTGTCGACGACGGGCAGATACGGTTTAGTTTGACCCGGGTAGTGGCTGATTTTCCGGAGTTACTGGCTCATCCCGCACTGGCGATTGTCGGTAACGACGGAGTCGGTAGCGGCGCTTACAAAATCGTTAAGCAAAGTGCTGACTCTGTGACGCTGGAAACGAATGAGAAGAGCCCGCGACCTCCTGCTCAGTTTGATCGGGTAGTGGTGAACACCATTGCGCCGACCAAGCAGCTTGAGGCGCTTAATGCCGGTAAAATTCTCGCCAGCGCTACGCTCCCAGCCAATGCGATAGCGACCCAGGGCACTGAAAAGTGGACTGCTTACTGGCAGCCTGAATCTGCGGCAATGGTTCAACTTACGTTTAATTTGCGTAAAGCAGAACTGCAAAGCCTGCCGTTACGGCAGGGGTTGGTAAGCGCCATTAACTACGATGCCTTACCGGCAGTAGTGGCTGGTAACGCTACTCCGTTGGGTAATTTTATGCCGCCAGCGGTTAATGCTTACCGCGACAATGAACGTCTGCCACAGAGCAATCCGTCGGCAGCAAAGAGCTTATTGGCTGGCGTATCAAAAGAGTTAAAACTGCAGCTACTCGCGCCAGAAAGCTTGCAGCCGCTTGCTATTGCGTTAGCAGCGAACTTTGCCCAAGCGGGTGTGGAGGTTACTGCGAACGTCGTTAATCTGGCTGATTACAACGCGGCGCTGAGTAGTGGAAACTATCAACTGCTGCTGCAAGAAAATCAGGCAAGCTCGCCTAATAGTTTGTCGCTATTACTGCCAATGTTCGGCGACCCCGCAAAGGACGGTCTGCAGAATTTCTCCGGTTATTCAAACAAGGCCGTCTGGCAATTGCTGTCGAGCGCCGATATCAGCAACGATCCCGAGCGTCGCAATCAGCTAATCAATACGGCCATTCGAGAGATTAATAAGCAGCTGCCGGTATTGCCGCTGTATTCACCGCATCAACTTGTGGTCGCCGCTAGTGGTATGCCGCAGCCGAAAAATAACCCGTTCTTGCCGGCTACTCTGCCATTGGCCACTCTGGTACGGGAAACGTCGGCAGCGCCGAAATAATGGCTGGCTCCGGATGCTAACGGCTGGTTCAGCGTTGTGACAGGCGAGGAAGCACGCCGTATTGCGGTTATTTACAGTGGCGGCACCATTGGCATGGCGGAAAACTCCGAGGCTTTATTGGTGCCGATGGAGCTGGTTTCGTTGGAGCAGCAGCTGCTTAAACTTGGTGAGGGTTACAAGCTATGCTTAATGCCGCTGACTCAGGCTGGCAAAATCCTCCCGCCAATAGACTCCAGTGCGGTAAATCCTGAATTTTGGCAGGCATTGGTAGCGACCTTGCACGAGGCGCTCAGCAGCTACGACTCGGCCGTTGTGCTGCACGGCACAGACACCATGGCCTATAGCCTCGCTGCTGTCGGTTATGCGTTGGGCGAAAAAGCCAGCCGGGTAATTTTTACGGGCTCACAGTTGCCGTTACTGGAGCATGGCAGCGATGCGCCCGCAAACTTTTTGTTGGCACTGCAGGCGGCGATGGTGAGCGAAGGCTTGCGGCTGGCTTTTGGTGGCCAAGTATTTAACGGTATGCGGGTGAGTAAGGCGCATAGTCACGCGCATGCAGGCTTTATTGAACGTCAGCCACTCAACCCGCAGGCTGTTACGGGCGCGGATTTTGAGGCCATTGCATGGGCCACGGGCGTCATTGATATAGTCGTTACTCCGGCATTAACCCGCGAAATATTGTTGGCACAGCTAATGGTTGTTAGCGGAGCGGTGCTGCGGTTATACGGCAGCGGCACCGCAGCATTGCCGCTTGCTGACATTGTTACTGAAGCTCAGCAGCAGAACGGCGCATTACGAGCTGTATTGCTGGTGAGTGCCTGCCACCACGGAGGCGTTGAGGCGGCTCGCTATGCGTCTAGCGCCGTCGCTGCAGGAGCAATTCACTCCGGTGCCGACATAACTCCTGAAGCTGCGGTAGTAAAGTTGATGTTATTACTCGGTAGCGCCAGCGATGAAAACCAGTTTGTCCGGTTATTGGGTAACAATGTTGCTGGTGAACTAGGCCACATTTGAGAGTGGAAAAACCCTGTTCGGTTGCTACACTTGTCTGAATTCGTAATCGGAATTCGTAAAACGCTGAACGTCGCATAAATCGCGATGGTCTATAATCGGCCTGCAGGCAGTTTGCAGCAAAGCAGGATCAACTCCTTAGGCTAGTCGTTGTTCGAAGCCGTTATTACCTTCACCATTAACTTTTCCATACAGGCTGCCACAACGTGGGCCACTGAGTGCCAATATGAGCCAAGCCGCTACTTCTCCTAAAGATGGTGTCAGCCAACGAAAGCAGCAGACGGATAACCGTGGTCGTTCGCGCAATGTGCGGCAGGGTGACAAGGGCGCGCGAACTCGCGAGCAAATTAAAGAGGCCTTAATCGAGCTTATTAGTCGCAAAAGCGCACAGGACATCGTGCTCGACGATATCTGCAGCGAAACCAACCTGACGGTCGGCGCGTTCTATTTCCACTTTAAGAACAAAGACGCGGCGCTGGAAGAAGTGAGTATTGATGCACTTCACCGCTTCTACGATCATCTACTGGGCCTGCCGGCTAGCGGTAACATGATCGGTGACATCGGTCTGCTATGTGAAACGCTGGTCGACCTCTGTGCCCGTCAGCCGATGTTAGTTCGCTTGATGGCTGAAGGTTTGCAGATAAGGGGCGCGACGCGTGAAGCCTGGGTAGCCGAAAATAGCCGTCTTACCGACGAATACGTTGAGCGGCTGCGAGTTCATCGTGGCGGTGGCAGTAAACTGGCCGCTCAAATTGATGTGCAGTTTATGGCCTATGGGCTGGAAACCTTCATGGAACATGCGGCGCTGCATCGGGAGCCTGGTTACACCATGCTCAGAGAATCGCCGGAAAAACTCGCCACCATGCTGACTGATTTAGCCGTGCGCACTTTGCAGCTTTAAGTTTGCCACTATGTTTTAGCACGGTACATTTCCTGCTCACCCGAGACTGGGCGGCGAAAAAACCGGGATAGAGCAAAGTGGCGGTAGCGGCTACACTGGGCGGCATGAATTGCCACAACTGTGAAGCCATCAACCGCGACGAAGCAAAGTTTTGCGACAACTGCGGTACATCACTAAAACGTGACTGCCCGAAGTGCGGTCATGAGCTGCGCACCGCAGCAAAGTTCTGTGACCAGTGCGGCACAGTCACCGGCTCGCCAAGAGTCGGAGCTTCGGCTGCTGATATTGCCCATACCGATACTCATGCCAACACGACTGCGAATAGTTATACGCCGGCTCATTTAGCCGAGCGCATACTGGCCAGTCGCAGTGCGATGCAGGGTGAGCGTAAGCAGGTAACCGTGTTGTTTGCCGATTTGCAGGGTTCCATGGGACTCGCTGAACAGGTCGACCCGGAAATCTGGCATCAGATTCTCGATGAATTCTTCGCCATTCTGGGGGATGAAATCCATCGCTTTGAAGGCACTATTAACCAGTACACCGGCGACGGGGTAATGGCGTTGTTTGGTGCGCCGTTGGCCCATGAAGACCATGCACAGCGAGCTTGTCACGCTGCATTGGCGTTAAAAAACCGGCTGCGTGAATTTGGCCAGCGACTGCGTGCCGAGCACGGGCTTAGTGCCTCTACCCGAATTGGTCTGAACTCCGGTGATGTAATTGTTGGCCGTATTGGTGACGACTTGCGGATGGACTACACCGCTCAGGGCCACACCGTAGGCTTGGCGGCACGGATGGAAAGCCTGGCAGAACCGGGCCATGTTTATCTCACTGCTTATACCGCTGAGCAGGTTGAAGGCTATTTTGATTTACGACCGCTGGGGCCGATGAACATCAAAGGGGTCGGTGAGCCGCTGCCGGTGTTTGCGCTACGCGGCAGTGGGCCACTCACCACCCGGTTACAGCGTTCGCAGCAGCGCGGCTTATCGCCGTTTATTGGTCGGGACACAGAAATCAAGGCACTGCAACAAGCCTGGCAATTAGCGAAGTCAGGTAAAGGCCAGCTAACCGGTGTTTGTGGTGATGGTGGTATTGGCAAGAGTCGGCTGTGCTTCGAATTTGTTGAGCAGCTTCAGCAAACCGGCGTGCCGGTGCACCGGGCTACTGCCGTACCGTATGGCGCGGCGTTACCGAACCTGCCTATTCAAACATTGCTGCGTAGTTTGTTCGGCGTGAGCGACGGCGATAGTGTGCCGCAGGCGCGGCAGAAGATAGTCGGCGCCATGGTAATGGCCAATATTACCGCAGATGATTGTCGCCAACTTATTCTGGAATTTCTGGAAGTGGCACCGCCGGGCAGCAGTTCGCAGTTACCACCGGAGCGACGACAGGAACGCCTCGGCGCACTATTCGCTGATTTGTTGCCCGGCTGCGGCGCCGCGAGCGTGCTGATGATTGAAGACATGCATTGGTTGGACGACTCCAGTGCCTACTATGTGCAGCGGATGCTTGAACCGCTGCGAGCCACGCCGACCTT
>CAJQNE010000045.1 GCA_905479545.1 uncultured Gammaproteobacteria bacterium
GTAGCGATACCGTTACCGGCATAAATAGGGCGGTCAAAGCTGTTCGCGCCATTTACCGCCATAATGTCGGTAACCATTGGCAGGCCCATTAAGCCGGCAACGCGAGGGGCCAGGTCTTTACCGAACGTGGTGTTGGGTACGAATACATGGCTGTAATCAGCCGCTAGCTCAACAACTTGAGGGGCCAGTGCAGTAGCAGTGGCATTTGCGCTGGCAGCGTTGTCAACCACGACGACTTTGCTCACGCCGTCGAGTTTGCTGGCAGCTTCGCCGGCCGCCGCGCCACTGTCGCTGAGCACAGCAACCGTTACGTCGCCAACTTCCTTAGCGCAGGTTACGGCTTTAGCCGTACTGGGGTTGAGTGCACCATTGGTGACTTCAGCAATTACGAGTACGTTGCTCATACCAGACCTCTTTCTTTCAGTTCACTTACCAACTCGGCAACATCTGCCACTTTCTTACCTGGCTGGCGCTGGGCCGGCGGGGCAACTTTAGTGGTAGTAAGCTGCGGACCAAGGTCTACACCCAGCTCATCAAGCGGTCGCTTGTCGAGTGGCTTTTTCTTGGCTTTCATAATGTCAGGGATTTTAATGTAACGCGGCTCATTCAAACGAAGGTCCGTAGTTACTACCGCTGGCAGGTCAACATTCAATGTTTCCAAACCTGCGTCTACTTCACGTGCGACCGTTGCTTTGTCACCGTCAATTTCCAGTTTGCCGGCAAATGTCGCCTGCGGCCAACCCAAAATAGCGGCCAACATCTGGCCGGTCTGGCTGCAGTCATCGTCAATCGCCTGCTTACCCATTAATACTAAGCCTGGCTGCTCTTCATCAACCAGCTTCTGCAATACGCGGGCTACGCCAAGCGGTTGCATCTGAGCATCAGTGGTAACGTGAATAGCACGGTCGGCACCCATGGCCAGCGCGCTACGCAGCTGATCCTGAGCTTTTTCTACGCCGATGGTCACAACAACCACTTCGGTCGCTTTGCCGGCTTCTTTCAGGCGCATGGCCTCTTCAACCGCAATTTCACAGAACGGGTTAACACTCATTTTCACGCCGTCAATGGCAACGCCAGAGCCGTCGGGTTTTACCTGTACGCGAACGTTGTAATCAACAACGCGCTTTATAGCGACCAGAACTTTCATAGTCGTTAATTCTCCTTCGGGTTTAAACGAAGCCGACGGTAGCTAGCTTTAACAACAAGACAAGCAAAGCGACCGCCGGCGGGATGTGTGAATTACATATTAGAGTAATTCGGACCTGAACCGCCTTCCGGCGTTACCCAGTTAATTATCTGGTACGGGTCTTTAATATCGCAGGTTTTGCAGTGTACGCAGTTTGCGGCATTAATTTGCAGCCGCTTGCCTGCTGGCTCTTCAACCATTTCATAAACATTGGCGGGGCAAAAACGGGTACAAGGGTTGTCGTACTCTTCAGCGCACTGGGTGACACATATATTGGTGTCAGCCACATGCAGATGCACTGGCTGCTCTTCATCGTGCTCGGTTGAGGCGTAGTACACAGCAGAAAGACGATCTTTCGGCTTAATACCAGTATCAACCGGCGGCGTAGGCTGGTCTTTACCTTCGCTAACTTTACGCAGCGATGAGTGATCCGCGTGGTTTGCGAGCGTCCAGGGCGACAGGCCCATGGTGACAGTTTCCCAACCCGCGTTAACGAAGCCGCCGTACAAGCCCCATTTGAAGCCCGGACGAATATTGCGCACTTTCTTCAGTTCTTTGGCAATTACTGAGCTACGTAGAACACCATCCCAGCCTTCGCTGGTTTTCTTCTCATGGTAGTGCTCTGCGGCCAATATGCCTGAACGCAGCGCAATGTGAATACCCTTAATTTTCGGCACGTTCAGCATACCGCCGCCGTCACCGATGAGCATTGCGCCCGGCACTTCCAACTTCGGCATCGACTGCCAGCCGCCTTCTACAATCGCCCGCGCGCCATAGTTCAGCAGTTCAGCACCTTCGAACATATCGGCTAGCTTTGGATGCGCCTTGAGCTCCTGCCACAAATCAAATGGCTTCAGATAGGTGTCTTTGTAATCGAGGCCGACTACAAAGCCCATCGCAACCTTGTCGCCTTCCAGGTGATAGATGAAGCTACCGCCGTAAGTCTCACTTTTCAGCGGCCAACCGACCGTATGCTGAACCAAGCCAGTGCTGCCTTTGCCGGGTGCTAACTGCCACAGCTCTTTAATGCCGATGCCGTAGGTTTGTGGGCTGGCGTCTTTATCCAGCTCAAACTGCTTAATCAGCTGCTTACTGACTGATCCGCGGCAACCTTCAGCAAATACGGTTAGATCAGCGTGGATATCAATACCCAAGGCATAACCATCACGCTCGCCACCGTCTTTACCCACACCCATGTCGCCGGTACGAATACCGATAACTTTGCCGTCTTCAACCAGCGCCTCTGCAGCGGCAAAACCGGGGAAGATTTCGACACCCGCTTCTTCAGCAATATCACCTAACCAGGCCGTCATGGCGCCCAGCGAGACAATAAAATTACCGTGGTTGTTCATCTGCGGTGGCGTCATAGGCAACTTAGTAGCGCCCTTCTCTGTCATCCACAAAATTTCGTCTTTTTCTACCGGCACACAAATGGGCGGCGGATTATCGCGCCAATTTGGCACCAATTCGGTGAGCGCCTCGGTTTCTATTACCGCGCCAGCCAAAGCGTGGGCACCAACGGCCGATGCTTTTTCCAGTACACAAACGTTCAAGTCCGCGTTCTGCTGCTTCATGCGCAGTGCACAAGCCAATCCTGCCGGGCCCGCGCCAACGATAGCCACGTCATAGGCCATTACGTCGCGTTCACTCATAAATTCCTACCTTGATTTAGTCGCAACTGCTGTCTTCCGACAACAGAAAATATAAAGCGGTGCGCCTTTGCACCGCGTCTATTCAACCCAATGGAGCCGACCATCGCTATGCAAGCGGTGGCGCGGGGCTGTTAATGCTTTAGGCCATATTCACCGACATTTACGGGTAAACACTCAACATTACCAACGCGCGGCACTCGCACGATGGCGTATTGCTGAAATTCGGCAGCCAACTGTATTGCGGCAGGGATTGTAGCACCAAAGATTAAAACACCGCTCTCGTCGGGCCATTTTTTCGCCGTATCGTTGGCAGCATCAACCGCTGCCGTAGGCAGAAAAGAATACGGCTCAGCACGAACTTGTTCTAATAAAGCGTTACCACGGCGCTGATTTTCAGCCGCCGACAGCAATTGACTGTACGGATTGTGTGCGGTGACGATAAACGCTTCGATATTATCCTGCCAATGGCTGTCCAGCCCACTAGCGGGCTGGCCAACGGTGAGAACTACATGACTACCGCCACCCACATCTACTTCAAAACGAGCCGATAAATAGGCCTGCCACAATTCAGCAGGGACAGGATGCATTTCGTCATCGGCCACCGGCCCGTCACTCACCCGACAGGGCCGTCGATAACAACGCGCTCTAGCTCACCGCGCTGCTCAGCCTGCAAATAGTCGAGCACCCGCTTACCCACTAAACGAGCATTAATTTTGTTGAGGCCGCCCCCCATCACCATACCAATGCCAAACGGCGCCATTTTTTCGACCGCCTTACGACCACTGCGCTTGGCAATGGATTTAAATACTTGCTTTAGCACGCTGTGACTAAATTGCTGCAATTTCTGCTGCGCCATGTCGATAAAAATCTGACTGCTAATACTGCTGTTTTCAGCATCAAACAACAGCCCCAGTCCGGCCAGGGTTAAACACCGCTCTTTCACCTCGCGTTGTTCAATATCGTGACCATATAGCGCGGCCAATACCATCGCCATTTCGCCGTGCCACTTCAAACTCATTATGGTGTCTGCACTGGCACCGCCAACGCCCGCCGCAAGGGTGCCAATACCCGGCACAATCGCCAGCGCCCCGGTGCCCGCACCAACCACCGCAGTTTTATTGGAATAGCGTCGAATAACCTTTTTGGCAGCGAGCTGCTGCCAGTCAGCACCACGTTTTTTGTCGGCTTTCTCTTTAGCTTGCTCAGCCTCTTCCTCAGCGATATCGGCTAACAGCTCAGTGCTGGCCATCACCTTTAACACCGCGGCTAATAACCCCGGATCGTCTTTTTCCGTATTTGTCGACAAAACATTGCCTCTTCTGGTTACTCAGCCGCCAGCTTACTAACGACGCAGCGACGTTGCACATCGATGGGGACTATATTGCTGACGTTGCCGCGTATACTGCCTGCAATTCGACTTAACTCTTCTTCCCGAACCACACTACTGGCACTTCGAACATGTTTAGCCCTATCGTTAACCGCTCAGGCCCGGCCCTACTCATTGGAATCGGCTTTTTGCTAATTTCTGTTGGCACAGTCGGCTGGTTGCAGGCAGGTAACGACTACGAACGCATGCAACGAAACACCACCGAACGCATGTTTACCCAAGCGTTGATAAATGAATTCGGCTCCCGGTCGGCGCTGCGGATAGGTGAGGACATGAGCGCGAGCGAGCAAGAACTTTACCGCAGTGCCGCGCGCAAACAGATTATGGAGGACAGCAGCAACCCCATTCATGCGACATTCAGATCAGAACGTCGCCGGGCATTATTGCAGCTGGTAGTCGGTGGCTTATTGACGCTATTCGCAGGCCGTATTTACATGCGAATGATTCGTAAGAAAGGAATACTGCCGGAAGAAAATCAGCAATAAAGAAGATTGACTGCAACGCGAGCCGCTACCGGCTCGCTAACTCAACCCTACGGTGATACAAGCAGTAACTTTCCGGCGGTAAAAACTAAGCGGCCCGACGCTTGGTTTCAGGCGGCAGCGACACCGGCATCAGCCGCTCGCGCAAGGCCTTCTTAATTTCGGCCGGGTCCGGCAAGTGGCCAGCGGTAGAGCGCGAAAAAAGCAAATCAAAACCGCAGCGCACATCAAAAACACCATTCCGCCCTGGCAGTAACGTTACCGCCACGCCCTCAGACTCAAAGGTCTGCAACAGTTCCTGGGCCATCCAGCCTGCTCGCGGCAACCAGCCGCAGTCGCTGCAGTACTCAATTTCTACCACGGTTCGCTGATTTTTCTGCATTGTATTCCCCAGTGCCTGCGCTAGTTAATGTGCAGGCAACTCACCTGCAGCTAGTTCATTGTGGCTTCAGCAGTCTGCGCCGCTTTAAGCCGTTGTTCTTCACCGTGCCAAAGCACAATTCGTTGTGGCATTAGTTCGATAACTACTGTCGCCACATTGGCAGGAATAAGTACGTATGGGTCGCGATTTTGCTGCGGTTTAACAACGACTAATGCGCCAACTGCCAACTGCTGCTGTTGGGTTTTATTCGCTATCACACTACGAACCACACCGCCGCTATCCGTAAAAAAGTACTCCGACTGACTGCGCTTATCGTTGCAACTGTGCTGCTTAATCAACTCCATCACCCGCTGCTTGGGCGGCAGCGAATCACTCACTGCTGTTTTTAGCGGCTCGGTTAGCGATTCATTGCCAGCGGGTTTGCTGCCCGTCGCTTTTTTCCCACGGCTATCACTTGGCTTTGGCTTTACGCTGCCACCTTTACGTCGGCTGCCTGTACTCTTTCGCTGCCCCTTACTCTTACTATCTTGCGCCTGCACATCAGCAGCGCTAACCAAGCCCAGCTTTTGCAGCTGATCGCGTAGATCAGTACTCATTCCCTAGTTCCTGTTGCAATGAATTTTGACCCAGACTTCGGGCCCAAAGTGTCAGCATTTTCTCACTTCCAGCGACAAAAGTGCCGGTGGCTGACAATGCCCTCAAATTACGTTATTTCAGCGAGTGCCGATAACGCCCTAGTCCATAACGAGTTAGTAGCAGCACCGGAATTAGTACCAGCACCGCTCCACCGCCACCACCGCCACCACCGCCTGACGACGAAGGTGACTCACCAGAATCGCCCGACGGAGGGCTATCATCACCTCCATCACCGCCACCAGCGTTGCCACCACCAACGGGTTGCGATGGTGCACTGGCATCTCGGCCATTTACTACCATCAGGCCATTGTTGGCACTATCCAACCAGGCCGACAGTTGCCCGCTGCTCGTGCCGTTGCCGACCCAGGCTGCATCAAACGCGCTGTAAAAATCCGGGAAGGTTTCGGGGTTACCATTCAGCGAGTTTGTCGCCGTTCGGCATTCTGATGAACCACGGGATAGCGAACCCACCACACGGCGATCCTGGTTCCACAAACCGGAACCCGAACTACCACCTTCGGTTACCCCGTCGCTCCAGAACACCCGCCAGTAGTCGTTAGCATCCAAGCTTTGCAGTGGCCGGGCCTTTTCTAACGAGCGACTAAACAGGCTTATAATTTTTTCACCGCCATCGGGATGATGAATACCGGCACCCGACGAGCCACCGACACCACGCGCATCCCAGCCCGCCCAGTGCACGTTGAAGGCCGCACTGGGCGCGGATTGTAATTCCAGCAATGCAAAATCGATGTCCTCACTATTCGCCCGCAGCTGCGCACCCGCCTGGTTTTGCGTCAACGAACCATCATCCTCGCCGCCACACTGACTGCGCTCAAAATTCCAGTAGGCGATGGTATTCAGGGCGTCGAGAGCATCAAAACCTGCCAGATTGGAGCCCATATTTTCACCACAGTGATCCGCAGTGAGTAAATAAGGAGTGAGGCTCTGGCTGGTATCGTTCAGTAGCACAGCCGTGCAGAGCAACACATTGCCAACCGTAATTCTCGCCACAGCACGGGTTTCATCTTCCCATGGGTCCCCTACCGGGCACACCACATCGTTATCCTGCAAACACGAAGATGCAGCGCGTGTTGTCGGCTCACCACTCGGCTCACCCGCACGATTGTTGGCACGGAGGCCGGGGCCGCGAAAACCATGGAACAGAGTTAGAGAAGAAAAGCTAACGTTGTCTTGCGCACCCGCTGGCACCACTATCGTCAACTCCGCATCGCCGCCCGGAACGAGCGCAATAAGTTGTGATGGGCGAACAAGCGAATACGGCCCCTGCGATATGCCACCACCGCTCAGCCATATCTCACTGCTAGCAGGTAGAGACAGTTCACTGAATCCAACACTGACATTCACTGCATCAGCCGAACTAATGGGTAAGCGCCAGATCGCTTTAGCGCCACTTACCTGCCAAGTGCCTGCAGCTAGCATCTCGCTGCCATCGAACTCCATGGGCACGGCATAGCGACGCGGGTTTTCGCTGGCGGCGGCAATTCGCTCTGCCAGCCTGGTCAAACGGGCATCGTTCACAGCAGGTACAGTGGCGAAAGAGGCAGCACTAAAACTCAATAGTGAACCGTACAAGGCGGCGCGCCAGAGGTGCCGCGTGAACGACTTGCAATAATTTGATAATTTATTCATAACGATGATCGTCACCCGACTAAGCCTTCAGACTGTCATTACATAACTTTTCTACTTTATCAGAAACGGTAATTCGATATTGTGATACAGGCACATGAAAGCACTACCCCAACCATAATGGTGATGACCAAAACCCCGGTAGCCGGCAAAGTTAAAACTCGCCTGGCGAGAGACTGGGGCGACGAACTCGCTCTGCAGGGCTACATCCTGCTTGTCGAAAAAACGCTCGCTACCGTCGAGCAGTCCGGCTTACCCCGGCAACTGCATATTGCCGGTGAGCTGCAACACCCGTTGTGGCAACAAGCTAAGCAACGTGGTTGGCAGCTGCATCCGCAGTGTGATGGCGACCTGGGCGACAAGATGCTGGCCGCAAGCGCTGGCCAGCCCAGCATTTTAGTTGGCTGCGACTTCCCGGGGCTATCCTCCGGGCGTCTGCAAGACGTCGCCAGAAAACTACAAAGCCATGACGCGGTGGTTATTCCAGCTACCGATGGCGGCTATGTACTACTAGGTCTAAAGCAAGCCTGTCCCGAAATATTTGACGGCCCATCCTGGGGTAGCAGCAGCGTCTGGAACACGACACAAAAAACCCTCAACTCGCTCCGGCTAAAAACCTATGTATACCCTGCCGAAGACGACCTCGATACGGCCGAAGACTGGAGTCGCGCAGTATCTGCCGGCCTGCTACCAAAAATGCTATCTACTTATAAAGGCGACCGTTAAGAGAGTCGGACGTGCAACCTAACCGGTTGCCGAGACTCCATAAACCCATTGTTCACAACACGACACATATAATTCACGCATCATTCGTTACATAACGCTTTAACAGTTACTGTATGGGATGCGAATTATATGGTCGGCCACAGCCCTAATAACCAGCGCACAGTCACGGGCTACATTAGTGGTTGGCGGCTGTGGCTAAGCATTCTGGCAATAGCGTTCAGCCTCACGCTGCTTAGCCAGGCCCACCGCATTATCGGGTTATCGCAACCATCAACCGTCAGCCACTCTTGGGTAATAACCGCCCACGGCCTGTTAACCCCACAACAACAACGCGACATTGAACTCCAACTTCGTAGCGCTGTGGATCAGTTACCGCAATTAGCCGAACTGCGGTATTCGCTGCAGTCGACCACGCGCCACAGCAACAATCCCGAATCGGGAGTGACCGAAAATTAACAGCTAACGCCAAATCTATCGGCGAATAAACGACAACGAGCAAACCCGGGCCATGGAGCCCGATCCGCAAGGAATGCGTACGAGGCAAGCCACCATAGAGTGTCTGCCTGG
>CAJQNE010000046.1 GCA_905479545.1 uncultured Gammaproteobacteria bacterium
AACAGCTAGCGAAACACAAAGATTGGAACAGCGCTGAACTTGGCTTGCCGATTAATCAGCCGGATATGGCCGCAACGTACCTCGGCTTTAGTGTGGTGCTGCTACTCGGCCTGAAAGCGATGGGCATGCCGGTAACGCCAAAAGAGTCGCGGGCGGTAATGCACCTGTGGAGTTACGCCTGCTGGCTGATGGGGGTGGATGATAAATGGTTGCGGCATACTGAAAATGATGGTCGCCGGCTATTGTTTCATTATTTCGCCAGTCAGCCGGGGCCGGACGAAAGTAGTCGCCAACTCGGCGAGGCGCTGATGCGCGAAACCCGTCAGGTGCCTTATCCGACAATGTTCCGGCCACTAAAATGGCGGCTTGAGCAAGCTAAACACCTCAGTGTTACCAGCCTGTTTGCTGGCCCCAAAGGTATGAAGGCCTTGGGGTTACCCGTTGTAACGCTTCCGTGGTTTCCGCTCGCCAGTGCGCCGCTGAATTTTGTGAAGCATCTGAGCTGGCACCTGCGGCCTGATGCCCAGCGCGAAGCGGAGAAGCGTGGTCGCGTTGGGCAGGAGGAGCTGGTACAACTGCATTTCGGGATTACCCAGCCGGATTTAGCTTCAGTGCCCGAAGGCCAGCATTAAAGCCCGTTAAAAAACCATCTAAAAGGGACATAGCAACACATTGAAACCACTTAATATCACCGAGTTTAAAAATGCCTTTGTCGCTGCCAACGATGCGGGCACAGCCTTCATTCAGTCATCACCCATGTGGGTACAGGTCTGGGTTGGCATTATGATGGTGGTGCTGTTGCCAGCCTTTGTACTGATGTTCAAATTCCGTGAAGCCCGCTGGGTAGCGTGGAGCATGGTTTTGTTAGGAGTCTGGACGCCGATATTAGTTATGGCGGCAGGCACTTCCCGGCTCTGGGGTATTACCCACCTGTCGTTTTGGACGCCGGTGCTTTGTGTCGTCGTCGCAGCGTTAATACGCGATGGTATTGAAGGTAAATACCAGAAATGGCTGGTGGCAGTAGCCGCGGTAATGTCAGTGTCGTTAGTATTCGACCTGCTGGATGTGATTCGGTTTGTTGGTGGTGAGGTTTAGGCGCTTAGCCTGCACCGCTAAGGGATCGCTTAATCGGGTCGTTGCCACGAACCCCTAATAGTAAGCTTGGTTTTCCTGCCATTGGCCTTGCTGTTGCTGCTGCTGTTGTTGGCTCTGTGATTGACTCTTCGATTGTGGTTTTTTGCCCGCCTCGCCGATAACGGTATGGATGAACTCCAACTTTGCGATGGCGCTGGGCGGCATCGCGAACGGGTAGGGGTCAATAACGCCCATGGCGCGATTCATACTATTCAGCGCGGTTGATAAAGTGACCCAGCGGGCGTGAATTTCAGCGAAGTTCGCCGATTTTGCGCTCACGTCGACATGCTTACCGGTAATCTGACTCAGCACACTTAGCTTGAACTGGCCAGCCGTCGCTAGCGTGTCGATGATGTGCATATAGTGCGCCCAACTCTCGGCCCAATCCTCCCAGGGATGGCTGCTGGCGTAGGAGCTAATGAAGCTTTGCTGCCAGTTTTGTATTGGCGTGCTGTAATGTTTTTTAAGTGCCTTGCCATAATCGAGCCGTTCGTCGCCAAATAGCTCGCGGCATTGCTTAAGGCGCCCGGAGTTGCCCCATATCAACACGTCCCAATAATAGTGGCCTACTTCGTGCCGGAAGTGACCTAGCAACGAGCGATAGTGCTCGCCCATATTGGCCTTGCGCCGCTCTATTTCATCCGGGTCAGCTTCTAAGGCGTTAATCGTAATAGCGCCGTGGTTGTGGCCGGTTAGCACCATCGCCTGCTTACCTTTTATAAACGGCTCTTCGCTATCGAGTTTGAAGTCGAAGCACAGCCCACCGTCTGGCTTGTCTTTCAGGCCTTCGATAGGTAGCTGCAAGGCGATCAGTGAGAACATCATCCGCCGCTTCGCATCTTCCAGACGCCGTACCCGCTCGACGTTAGCGGGATCGCTCATTAGCGGCAGCGTGCGGGTTAAATCGCAAGACATGCATAGCGTATCGGCCGATTCAGCGGGTATTAGCCAATTGCAAGAGTCATACATCTGGGCGTTTGCGCAAAGCCGGAACTGTTGCTCGCTATCTACCGCTTTCAGGTTAGCGCCTGCGGGCGTTAATGCCAGTATGTCTAGCGAGCCGGGGTCGAAGCCGAGCTGAAAACCGCAGGTAGTACAACTGCGGTTTTCAAAAAATGTGGCGGTATTGCAGTTTTGACAGCTAAAAACTTTCATTGATGATCGGGCTTGCTCGGGCGCAGTAGTGTAAGCGGGTTTAAAAAGTCACGCCCACAGAATTATCGGGTTGAGAATGATACTCCCCAATTAAAGAAAGTATAACGACTGAATTAGCGGCGTTAAGCAATAGCTTAACAGTCGTTTTATTCCTACCGGGTGCTGTATAAGCCGGAAATTTTGGTGAGCAGGCATGCTTATTATTGGCCGCAGCGCCCGATAGGAATTGCTGTAGTACTTGCAGCTTGCCGCATTTTTGCCGATATTTAGCACTTACCCTATTAATTCAAGCCGGAATACCGGCTGTGAGAGACAAAAAATGGCCGCTG
>CAJQNE010000047.1 GCA_905479545.1 uncultured Gammaproteobacteria bacterium
CTACCTCGCGGGTAATGGCGAAATCCGGAAAATCGACCTCCGGCATGCGGTGCCACGCGGCGAGTTTCAGCGAGTGATTTATCAGCATCGCAACGAACTTTATGGCCACTGCCGGAAGCTTGGCATTCACCTGTTTGGCGTTCATAACGACGAGCCGCTGTTACCCGCACTTCGCGCCGGACTCATGGGCCAAGGCGCAGTTGAAACGATCGAGTCAAAACCAGAGCAGGAGGCCTTCCTTGGCTAACCCCGCTGCCGACCCGCTCGCCGCTTTACGTGATATTCAAGCACCTGAACCGATTAGCTGGTGGCCGTTGGCGCCCGGCTGGTGGCTGCTCGCTGCGTTGTTGCTGGCACTACTCGTTTGGCTGGGCATGAGCCTATGGCGAGCGAACCGTCGTCGCCGGGAATTCGTCGCACAACAGCAGTGGCTTATGGCCGAACTGAACAGAATTGAACAGCAAGCGAAGCGGCAACCCCGCGAAGCGCTGAGTCAGCTAAGCCAACTGCTACGGCGTTGCGCGCTTAAAATGCAGGCGACTGGTTTTGAAAGCGAGCAACCCGTTGCCGGTCTGCACGGTGATGATTGGCTAAATTGGCTACAAAACCACGGTGGCGAATCGCTAGCAAAACATCAGGAATGGCTGTTAGAGGCGCCCTACCGCCCCGAGAACCAAGCCCCACCCGCGCAACTATTTGATGACTGCCGGAGTTTCTTGAATAACGCCGCACCGGCCCTCGCCGGGCAGCCGCTGCCCCCGAGCGGCACCGCGGAGGCCCGCAGTGCCTGAGTTTCTGCAACTCATAATTCAGCAGCTAAGCACGCTCCCTTCGCTAAGCGACGGTGCAATGTACTGGGGTGCGCTGGAACTGCGTTGGGCCTGGATTTTATTGCTACTGCCTCTGCCGTTTTTGCTGCGGTTAGTGCTGCCAGCAAAAAACGCTAGCGTCACTATCGCACCGAAATTACCCTTCGCAGCGGCACTGGATGAACTGCCTGAGAGCAGTGCCAGTACTAGCCGTGGAATGGGCTGGTTATTTCTATTGCTGTGGCTATTTCTGTTACTGGCCGCCGCCCGGCCACACTGGCTCGGTGAACCACAACCGTTGCCACAGGCGGGGCGCGATTTGTTATTAGCCGTTGACCTCTCCGGCAGCATGCAAACGGCCGATATGGGCAGCAGCCAGCAACCCCGTCGCCGGGTCGACGCGGTATTAGAGCTCGGTGGTGACTTCATTGCTCGCCGGGTGGGTGATCGGGTCGGGCTGATTCTGTTCGGCACCCAAGCCTATTTGCAATCGCCGCTCACCTTCGACCGCAACACCGTTCGCGGCTTATTGAGCGAAGCGGAGCTGGGGCTAGCAGGTGACCAAACAGCGATTGGCGATGCGCTTGGCCTGGCCGTAAAACGCTTGCAGGATCTGGACGAAAATCGCCGCGTCGTTGTTCTGCTCACCGACGGCGAGAATACTGCCGGTGCTTTAGAGCCAGCCAAAGCCGCCGAACTAGCGGCAGTGGCGGGCCTTAAAATTTACACCATTGGTATTGGAGCCGACCGCATGGTGCAACAGTCGATATTCGGTAATCAGGTTATCAACCCCTCTCGCGGACTCGACGAAGCCACACTTAAAGAGATTGCTGCAGCCACCGGCGGCCGCTACTTCCGCGCCAAAAGCGAGCGCGAACTATCACAAATTTATTCGGTACTGGACGAGTTAGAACCGGTAGAAGCCGATGCTGAAACCATTCGACCTCGCCGTAGCCTGCTGCATTGGCCGCTACTCGCAGCGTTGCTGGCAACCGCGTTACTCCTGATTCGTAGCCGGAGGGACTGGTGAACTTTCTCGCTGACCTGCATTTCCTTCGGCCGTTATGGCCGTTAGCAGTGCTTCCCGTATTAGCGCTGCTAGCCTGGAGCGCCAGCCGACCGAAACATGGCGACGGCGGCTGGGGCGGCGTCATTGATGACCATCTATTGCAGCCTCTGCTGGTCGGCCGACTGGCAGAATCACGGCTAATGCGTCGACTGTTGGCCGCACTGGCGTTAGTGCTTACTGCCGTTGCACTTGCCGGCCCCGCCTGGCAGCAGCTGCCCCAGCCGGTGCTGCAAAATAGTCGCGGGCTGGTGATGGTGATGGATTTATCGCCTTCCATGCTGGTTAACGATGTGCCACCGAGTCGCCTGGACGCCGCCAAATTTAAGCTTCGCGATGTGCTCGGCGAATTTAACGATCGCCCGACCGGGCTGATTGCCTTCGCCGGTAGTGCGCACGTAGTCGCGCCTATAAGTAACGACGGCAACACGGTCGAAAACTTATTACGTTCACTTAGCCCCGGCATGATGCCGGTACCGGGCAGCCGTATTGCCCCGGCCCTACTCCGTGCTGACGAACTGCTACGTGACGGCGGCGGACTGCGTGGCGATGTATTACTAATTACTGACAGCAAGCCGAATAGCGCAGCGTTTGCGGCGGCGGAAAAACTAGCCGACGACGGCCACCGGCTCACCGTGCTCGGCATTGGCACAGCTGATGGCAGCCCGATTCCTGATGGCGAAGGCGGCTTTCTGCGTGATCGCTCACAGCGAATCGTAATAGCCAAACTGCCACGCGCTGAATTGCGCCGACTAGCACTGGCTGGCAGCGGTGTATACCGCGACTTAGCCACCAGCGGTGATGACTTGTCGCTGCTACGAAACGATAGCGGCGAGTGGCTGAACAACGGTAATGAAGATGGCCAGCTAAGCAGCGATGGCTGGCAGGACGAAGGTGTTTGGCTCTTACTACCCGTGTTGTTACTGGTAGCCGTGGGTGCTCGCAAAGGCCTGCTGTTTTCGCTATTGCCTGCGGCGGCGATCAGTTTGGCACTCATACAATCGGCACCCGTTTTAGCCCAGCCCGCAGACGATGCTGAGTTGGCTCAGACCCAAGCTCAGACTCGGGCTGAAGCTGAGCCTTACAGTGAAACTCCGTTAATTACCCCGCTATTCAGCACCGCGAACCAACGCGGCCAACGGGCTTTACAAAGTAACAGCCCGGAGCGTGCCGCCGAGCTATTTAATAACCCGGCCTGGCGGGCCACGGCACTTTACCGTGCCGGCAAATACGAAGAAGCTGCCGCCGCTTTCACTAAAATGCCCGGCGCAGCCGGCGAGTACAACCAAGGCAACGCGCTGGCAAAAAGTGGCAACCTAGAAGCGGCCAAAGAAGCCTACGAACGGGCACTGGCTGCCAAACCTAATTATGCCGACGCAGCTGCGAATCTTGAGCTGGTAAATAAACTACTGGAACAACAGCAGGAACAGCAAAAACAGGAAGACAGCGAGAACGGCGAGCAAGATAAGGACAAGGAAGAACAAGACAATCAGGAATCAGAGGACGGCGCCCAGCAGGATAGGCAACAAGGCGGCGAAGAGTCTGAATCTCAAAGTGGTGAACAGTCGCAAGGCGAACAATCAAAAGGCCAGCAGTCGCAAGACCAAAACAACGGCCAACCGAACGACGACCAACAAACTAACGACGCTGAGCAAAATAATGCCAGTGAATCTGAGCAACAGGCTGAGGAACAGAAGCAGCAGGCCGAAAAGCAGCAAGCTGACGAAAAGTCGCCCGAGGAGCAAGCTGCTGAAAAGCTGGCTGCCGAGAAAGCCGCAGAACAAGCTAAGCAGGAAGGCGACCAGCGTGCTGTGCGTCAGGCCGATCAGCAACAGCCGATGGACGAGCAGCAGCAGGCTTTACAACAATGGCTAAACCGCATACCCGATGATCCTGGTGGCTTATTGCGGCGCAAATTTGCCCGGCAGCAACAGCGTCAGCAGCAAATGGGCCAACAATTGGAAGCGGATGGCGAAGCCGGATGGTAGCGACTGCAGCGCGTAAGCAACCCATGACCCGGAATGGTCGTGGTAAAGAATTTCGAGTAGGAACACCGATGTTAATGAAAATGGTTCGTTGGCCACTTGTGGTGCTAACGCTAATGGGCAGCATAGCCTGGGCTCAGGTCGAATCACGACTTGACCGCAGCGACATTGCCGAAGGCGAAACCTTCACGCTAGTCATTACTCAGCCCGTTGCCGCCAACGGTGGCCAGTTTAATCTTAATGTTCGCCGACCGTCGCATGCGCCGCTCGAACAAGACTTCAACGTACTCGGCATCAATAACAGCAGCCGCGTAGTGGCTAACGGTAATCAGAGCAGCGGCAAATTGGAATGGATTTATACGCTGCAGCCGAAACGCGCGGGCCAGCTAACCGTGCCCGCGCTGACCATCGGGCAACAACAGTCACCGGCCATACCGCTTACTGTCAAACCTGCGCGTAACTACCAAATAGACCGGGGCCAGCAGCTTTTCGCTCGCCCGGAGGTGAGCGACACCAACCCATATGTGCAGCAGCAAGTGCTCTACACCGTAAAAGTATTCCTGAACGGCAGGCTTGGTCTGAGCGATTTCAATATGAGCCAGCCCACCGGCAAGTTCGCCGTGCAGCCACTCAATGAAGAGTCGCGCTATCGCACCGCTATTGGCGGCGAGGCCTTCGATGTGGTCGAACGGCGCTGGGCATTATTTCCTCAGCAAAGCGGTGAGCTGACCATCACCGCACCGGAGTTCGTGGCTGAATTCGGCGGCCCGTCATTCTTTAGCCGCCGCAGCCAGAAACGGCTGGATATTGACGACAGCACGCTAACCGTTCAGCCACAGCCAGCCGGTTTTAACGGCGCGCTATGGCTACCCGCTAAAGAATTTAACGTTACTGCCAGTGTGTCACCGCCGGCAGATGAGGCGGCCGGGTACCAGACGGGCGAACCTATTACCTACACATTATCGACCACCGCACGCGGACTAACCGCTGCCCAGCTACCCGAACCGCCTACGCCTCAGCTAAACGCGGCTCGTGCCTACCCGGAAGACCCGATTGAGAAACAGGGTGAACAGGGCGGTGACATTATTGGTCAACGCCAGCGTCGCATTGCAATAGTGCCCACCCGCGGCGGCACGCTCACGCTACCCGCGGTTGAGCTGCCTTGGTGGAACACCGAAACCAACCGACAGGAAACATTCCGGCTAGCGCCCTTCGAGCTGCAAATTGCAGCCGCACCGGTGGTGGCAACGGCCCCGGTTCAGCCAACCGACTCGGCAGCACCGATATCAGCGGCACCCAGTACTGCGCACCCGGCGCATTGGATGGAAAGCCGTCTATGGTTTTTCAGTACCGTGCTGCTGCTCCTGCTCGGCTTAGTCGCTGCCGCTCTGCGTTGGCTGCAACGGAACCGCGATAAAGAGCAGCAGTGGTTGAATAGGGACAACAGCGAAGAGACAAAAACAATGGGCCTGTCGGCTCGCTGGCACTCGTTACGCAGCACGCTGCAAGGCTCAGGATTGAGCGGCAAAGGTGACAGCGACAGCGTAACAAAAGCGCTGGCGAGTTGGTCGCAAGCCAAATGGCCTGAGGCGGGCAACCACAGCCCGATTGCTATTGCCGAGCGGTTAGATCCACAGGGGCAGATGCCCGAGCTGCGCCGCGAGTTGGGCTATATCGATCAATGCCAGTACGGTTCCAACGATAATTCCGGAGCACGCTGGCATGGTAAGCAGGCTTGGCAGGCCTTACAGGCTGCGGTAGAAACTGAACAACCGGAACCCTCTGCAAAGCGAGGCGCACTGCCGGGTTTGTACACTAAAGCCAACTAGCTAGTGGGCCTCACCCCGGGCGCTATTGCGGCGTCTGGTCGTCGTCTGATTCATCTTTGTCGTACTCGTCGGGCCCCGGTAGCTGTTTGGTATCACCGCGAAGCACCGCCATTATTCGCGCCACGGTGTACAGCGCGAGGCCAATTACTAGCAAAAACAGTACTAATCGAACCATTACACATCTCGTATTACGCCCGTTTTCCGGACAGATAAACCTGCGATAGTTGCCAGCCCTGCGGCTTCTTGGCACTCTCGCCTGTCTTATTTACCCATTGTAGCAATTCCACTGATGCCAAAAGCCTCCGAACTAAAAACCGGCATGGTCGTGACACTCAACGACCAACCGCATATCGTCAAGAAAATCTCCAGCCAGAGCCCGTCTGCGCGCGGTGCTTCGACGTTGTACAAAATTCGTTTTAACAACGCCCAAACCGGCCAAAAGCTCGACCAAACGTTTAAAAGCGACGACTTGCTGGTTGAGGCTGATTTTCAGCGTTGCGCGGTTCAGTACCTGTACGCCGACCAGGACGGTCACACGTTTATGAATACCGAGGATTACACCCAGTACGCATTGCACGATGAGGCCATCAGCGAACTACTGCCGTTCTTACATCCGGACTTGCCTGACCTCACTGCCCTGCTGGTCGACGGCCAATGCGTAACAGTAGTGCCACCGAATACCGTGGAGCTGGAAATAATGGACACCCCACCAGCAATGAAATCCGCCTCAGCCAGCTCACGCAATAAGCCTGCGACGCTGAGCACCGGCCTGGAAATTCAGGTGCCGGAATACCTGTCGATTGGTGAGATAGTCAAAGTCAGCACCGATACCAAAGAATATTTATCACGTGCCTAGCCCGTACCCCATCCACCAATCTCATAGCCGTTCAGCCTGAGCCGGTCGAAGGCCAGCCAATGCACCGGGCCTTCGACCGGATCAGGCTGAACGGAATTATTGAATAGCCTAACCGGAACAAGCTCATGACCGAACACATTACCGTCGAACAACGCGGCCACGTTTTACTCATGGGCTTTAATCGCCCGGAAAAATACAACGCCTTCACTCCTGATATGTACCACGCCCTGGCGGCGGCCTACCACCGACTGCATACCGACCCAGAACTACGCGTCGGCGTGCTCTGGGCAGAGGGAAAACACTTTACCGGCGGCTTGGACTTGCCGCTTTGGGGTGATTACATGAGTAGCGGCGAAGGCTTTAAAGCCAGCGATGGCGAAATTGACCCCTTCGGTCTTGAGCTGGATAAACGCTGCGCCAAACCGGTCGTTATGGCTGCCCAAGGCATCTGTTACACACTAGGCTGGGAACTCATGCTGGCCTGCGACATTCGTATCGCCGCTACCGACATGCGCCTCGCCATGCTCGAAGTTAAGCGCGGCTTCTACCCTACCGGCGGCGCCACTATTCGCATGGAACGTGAACTCGGCTGGGGCCATGCACAACGCTACCTGCTCACCGGTGACGAACTGCACGCAGACGAGGCCTATCGCTTAGGTTTAGTGCAAGAGCTGGTTGAACCCGGCCAACAATTGCAGCGGGCTATTGAGCTAGCCGAAAAAGTCGCCAAAGGCGCGCCGCTTGGCGTTCAGGCTTGCTTGCACTCTGCCCGGTTAGCGCGGGATGTCGGCCAAAAGGAGGCCATAGACGACTTGATGCCGCTGATGGCGAAGCTCAGCAAAACGGAAGACGTTGCTGAAGGATTGAATTCATTTATCGAACGGCGTGAGGCTGTTTTTACCGGGAAATAGTTTCACGTTTCCGGTACTCGCCAAATTGTCGGCAAGCCGCTGCTGAGCGGTAAAAATTTCAGCCAACCCTCACAACATTTCTACGCCGATTGGTTCTGATTACCCGGCAGAGACCTTGCTTCCTGACAAATGTAACTCATGAACTGCACCAGCATCCTAACCGGCCTTTTAACCTTAAGGGTTTAAATAGTTACCCTTAAGGTCACCCGCATGATCCATCGCTAACCACGGTGTGCCGAGCTTATTCAGCCATTCCACCCCGCCCGGATCACCTTTGAGCAGCGCCACCGTAGTGGCGGTGCCCGCCACCAGACATTGCGGCGCGATAACCGAAGCCGATTGTAGGCCACTGATTGGCCAGCCG
>CAJQNE010000048.1 GCA_905479545.1 uncultured Gammaproteobacteria bacterium
CCTTGCCTATTACGGTAAACAGCCCGGCCACTAAATAACTATCGACCCAGCCGCTGGGCGCGCCGCCGCTACTAAGGTTAATCACCAGACCAGTAACCGCGCCGGCCACAAGCGCCAAAAGTATTTGCAAAGTAAGGCTGGTTCGCAGCGAGTTGAGCATAGGGTTTCCGGTGTGGTGATTTACAGGGCGTTAATGCAGTGGGACTCTAACAGCTGGTAGACATCGCCGCTATTGCGTTCCGATAACCTTATTAATTTATGCGCTTTAGTGCCAACGGCCTTCTTGCTGCAGTTTGGCGACATGCGACTGAATAGTGATTCGCGCCAATGGCAATAGCACTTCCGGGATGTCGCTGTACAAGCCCGCAAGAATTTGGTCTTCGTTTTCGCCGTCTTGGTGTCGTTTCAAAATGTCCTGTTCGCGGGCGCTGCGATGGTCTAGCGTGGCCTGCAACCGGAACGTGCCACCCATCGCAAAACCATGCGATGGGACGATAACTGTCGGGTTTCGCGCAATCATCGCTAGCATGGTATTGAAGTAAGTCGCCATATTGCCTTCTGGCGGGGCGATAACTACTGTTCCTACGCCCTGAATTAAATCCCCGACAATGCACCAGGGTGGGTTCTCTCCGATCGGGGCTAAAGCCATTTGGCCTTCATCATGGCCGGGCACCGCTATAGATTGCACCGGCTTATCTTGCCAGTGGCACTGCGTTTCGCCGTCGTGACAATGCTGAACGGCTACGCCTTCGAAGAATTCGGGCTTTGCGGTACGGAGTCGTTTATCAGTATAGGTACTCATTCGTAGCGGCAGGTTCATCATCCTCGCTAATACATCGGCACGTTCGTTGTGGTCACCATGGTGGTGGGTGATGAAAATAGCCTCAATGCCAAGCGGTTGTAGCGTGTTAAATAGTCGCTGTAGCTCGGCGTCGTCAGCGGGTGAGGGGTCGACTGCGATTCTTTTGCCCGCTTCGTCGCCGAGTACAAAGCAATTGGTGTGCGTTGCCGGTGGTAGGGTGTTTGAGCGTACTGGCAGTATTCGCAGTCCCGGTAGCGGTTCGATGAGCGCTACCTCACGTTCGCTGTCATAGCTGAATTGCAGTGTGGCCAACTGCTGAGAGTCCGGCTTGCTGCCCAGCTCCCGAAGTGCAGCCAAGGTAGGTGGTGCCAGTAGTAAAAGGCCATCGTCGTAACGTTGTTGCCAAACAGCAATGGGCAACCATTCGCCGCCGCTCGCTTCGTTGGCATCAACGTTAAACTGAACGGGCTTATCCAGAGTGATGCGGTAAAAAGTAGTGCTGGTTTTAACGGGGGCGAAGTCAGGTGCATCGGCAGTGCCTAGCTGGCTAATGTGTTGTATCTCGCCTGCAGCAAGTGCATCAACCAGTGACCAGTCCAGCTCCTCGGCAAGTTCACGGTTCAGCGCCTGGCTATGCTCGCTGCTCATAGCCGGGTGGGCTGATTCACCTTTGCTATCACCGGCATCGATTTTGCCGCCGGGGAATGCGGTATATCCCGGGAAAGCCAGCAAATAGGGCTGGCGTTTCACCATAAAAAGCAGCTCCTCGCCTTCGTAGTTGCAGCTTATAACCGCGGTGACTGCCGGACGGAGTTGTGGTGTTTTCATTCAATGGCTACCGTTGGGTGCGAATAATTCGTTTAATCGGTCGGGGATTTTACTTTAAATAGAGTTTTTTACTGTAAATAACAACTTAGCTGCTTCATATCGAAATAACATAAGTTATAATTCGACCGCGCCGACTGCGGCTCCTGCCCGGGTAGCAGCCGTGTTTGTCGCATCCTTATAGGGAAATTACCCAATAATCTAAATAAAGCATGTTCGGAGATTGACTATGTTGAAAGAATTTAAAGAGTTTTTGATCAAGGGCAATATGATCGATATGGCCGTCGGTATCATTATCGGTGCTGCGTTCGGTACGGTTGTTAAGTCATTAGTTAATGACATTATTATGCCGCCAATTGGTTTGGCGATGGGTGGAGTGGACTTCACCAACCTGTTCATCAACTTGGGCGAGGGTAGCTACGACACTCTGAAAGCGGCTCAGGACGCTGGTGCGGCTACCATCAACTACGGTTCGTTCCTGAACAACTGCATTACGCTGTTGATCGTCGGTTTTGCGGTATTCATGCTGGTTAAATCAGTACAAAAAATGCAAAAGAAAGCGGAAGAAGCGCCGGCTGAAGATCCTAAGCCATCTGCAGAAGTACAGCTGCTGACCGAAATCCGTGATTCGCTGAAAAAGTAGTTCGGATAACGCAGCCCTAAAGGGTTGCGAATGAGCCTGCATTGCGCACAATAGCAATGTGGGCTTTTTTGTGTCAGGAAGCTGAGTGCAGAATGGTCGGACTTGATGCTTTACGGCTGCTGCAAGTACAGCTACACAAACCAATAAATTTTGATCCGCGGATAACGAGGGTGTGGAAATGTTGAAAAAAATACTATTTGTACTGTTGGCTGCCGTAGTTTTCTTGCTAGTGGTTGGCTTGTTCTTACCCACCACCTACCACGTCGAGCGCTCGATTGTTGTCGACGCTGCGCCAGCCTCAATTCACCCGTTAGTTAATAATCTGGAGCGTTGGGATGAATGGGAGCCATGGACCGCGGATGACCCAACCATTGCTGTAACCCGTGGCAGTGTTACTACCGGCGTTGGTGCCAGTCAAAGCTGGACGTCAAAAAGCGGTGACGGCCAGCTGGCGTTTACCGACAGTGATCCGAAAACCGGCGTTGTGTATTCCTTACTCTTCGATAACCAGTTTAAGTCCGTCGGCAAAGTGTATTACGAACCGCTGAATACCGGTGACGCAGTCACTACCCAAGTCACCTGGTCACTAACCGGTGGTGAGGATGCGCCTAAGGTAATTGGTGGTTACTTTGCGTTGGCGATGGATGGCATGGTCGGGCCGATTTATGAACGAGGTTTGGCTAAACTCAGAGATGCGGTTGAACAACGTTCGCCGGCAAACTAACGAGCAATTTTAGCACCCGACGAATAATTCCACCGGGCTCAGTAGACCTGAACGAGGCTGCCTGGCTGGCTGTAGCCACTAGTCACGAAAGCGGCTGGTAATCTCAGCATAGGCTTGCGGTTGGCGGTCGCGTAAGAAAGGCCACATACGACGCACTTCCTCGGTGCGTCGCATGTCGATATCAGCAATGAGCATGTCGCTGGTTTCTTCTAACGCCGCCAGTACTTCGCCTTGCGGGCCGCAGACAAAGCTACTGCCCCAAAACTGTAGCCCGTCATCGCCGATACCATGCCCGGTTCCACTGCTGCTAGCTTGGTTTTGGTTTTCGCTTTCGCTTTCGAAACCACTGCGGTTACAGGC
>CAJQNE010000049.1 GCA_905479545.1 uncultured Gammaproteobacteria bacterium
CTCATGATCTTCCCGAACATCCAGTACTAAAAACTGCTCTAAGTCTGTTTCGGAAATAGTGTCGGCGTGGCGCTGTTCAATGGCCCTTTCGGCAGTATTAAACAGCGATTCAATGGCATTTTTTAGCATCAGTTTTTCTCCGTTGATAATGCGTTCCAGGCGTCATTGGCTGACAGGTGTACTCGTTGTGGTACCAGCGACCGACCTAGCTTGGTGGTTAAAAGTCGATCCATTACCGGGCCTTTTACCTCGGCTAAATGCAAGGTGACGCCGGCATCGCCAAAATCGTGCTCCAAGTGTTCTAACATTTCGAGCGCACTGGCATCGACGTAGCTGACGGCGGACATCAGCAGCACAATGTGTCGCAAAGGTTGGCCCGGCGACTGGCCGGATGCAGCGTGCTCCATGAGGTAACTTTCCACAGCAGCGGCATTGGCGAAGTACAGGTTTTCGTCAATCCGCACCATCAGCACGCTATCCAGGGTTTTAACCACATGTCGATTGACGTTACGGAAATTTGTGCTGTCGGGCATTTGGCCCACTACCGCCATATGCGGTTGGCTGGTCCGCCAGAGGTAAAGCGACAGCGATAGCCCTATTCCTACCAGTAAACCTGCCTCAATACCCAGTAACATCACTGCTATAGCGGTGCTAAGCAAAGCCGCGCCATCGGCCTTATCGTAGGCCCAGATGGCTTTGGCACCAGCAATGTCGACTAACTGCAGCACAGCAACCACAATAATTGCCGCGAGTACGGCGTTCGGTAAGTGCTGAAACCAACGGGTGAAGAATACCGCGACAATCGCAATAATCAGCGAGGTGAATATTGCCGCTCGTTGGGTACGGGCACCGGCATCAAAATTGACCACCGACCTTGAGAAACCGCCTGCAACAGGCATGCTGCCAACCAGCGATGCAGCAATATTACTTACCCCTAACGCAACCAGCTCTTGGTTGGCGTCAATTTTCTGGCGTCGCCGTGCCGCCAACACTTTGGCCACAGAAACACTCTCAACATAGCCGACTAAGGCAATCAACACGGCGGACGGCAATAGCGCAATCCACCCTTCTGCAGCAAAAAACTCCAGACTGGGAATAGGCAGCCCCGCAGGAATATTTCCTACTACCGATAAACTGCTATTTTTCGCAAACAAAGCAGCCACAGCCGTGGCCAGAATCACGACTGCTAACGGCGCCATGCGACCGAGCACCATGGCAGTTTTGTGTTTAACGCCTGCGTTGTTGAGCAACTTCTGCAGTGGCGCTCTCGCCAATAGCAGTAGCACCAGTGCTCCGAGCCCGAACATCAGGGTTAACGGCTGTGCTTGCTGAATGTTTTGGAAGAATGCTGCCAATGTTTCAAAGGCATCGCCTCTGGGAATATCAATGGCAGACAAATGTTTTAGCTGGCTGGTTACAATCAACAAGGCTGCGCCCGTAGTGAAACCAGACAATACCGGGTGGCTGATAAAGCTCACCAACGCCCCCAATCTGAAACTGCCAAGTATCAACAGAAAAATACCGGTCTCTGCCGCCAGAATCATTGAGCCGACAACAATTTTATCTAACTCGTCGCTACCGTAGTGTTGGGTTAAAACATTGGCAACCATAAGCGCAGCGACAGCCACAGGCCCCACCGCCAAAGCCCGACTAGTACCCAGCAATGCATAAATAATCGGTGGAACAATCGACGCGTACAGCCCCATTTCGGGTGGCAGCCCCGCCAGCATGGCGTAGGCCATGCCCTGTGGCACCAGAAGTATCGCGGTGATTACACCTGCCAGTAGATCGTCACTCCAACTGCCCGGGCCTGCCGCGGCAATTTGTTGTAGTAGCGGTGGTTTAAGCATGGCTGATTGGTGAGACTGCTTTCACACGCTTATACCAACTGTATGTCGCTGAGCCCGTTTGCACCTAATTGGCCTTACCGCAAACAAGGTTAGCGGGTACAGCAATATCCATCATTTTAGGGTTTGGCAAATTTAGGCTGCGCATTATTTCAGCATACTGCTCTGCCGTTTTTCCTGCCAGCCGCGGGTTGTGCAAGCGCTCCTCACGAATGGACGAGCAGGTCATGCCCTTGTAGTCATGCGCAGGATATACCAGTGTTTCGTCGCCCAGTGTGAACAGCTTATTGACTATGGAATCATAGCTTTTGTAGGGATCGCCGCCCTGAAAGTCGGTGCGGCCACTACCACGAATTAACAGTACATCACCGGTGAAAACTGCTTTCATTTTTGTATCCGACAAATAAAAGCTGAAAGACTCGTCGGTATGACCGGGCGTGTAGAGCGCTTCTAGCGTTATACCTTCTATAGTTATTTTATCGCCTTCAGAGACCTGCTCCGACACACACTCGGCCTGAGTAAATTCGCCCATTATCGTCACGCAGCTTGTCGCGTCTCTCAAATCACCAAGAGCCGTGATGTGGTCGGCATGGGTGTGCGTATCAATTGCACGCACCAGCTTAATATCCAGCTGCTCCAGTAGCCCTAGGTAAGTATCAGTATGCTCCTGAACGGGGTCGATAATAAGTGCTTCGCGGCCAAAACCAGAGGCAATAAGATAGGTATAAGTGCTGGACTCTTTGTCAAACAGTTGACGAAACAACATGGCGATAACCTCTGCTGGTACCAAGTGGATTAAGCGAAGAACTGTTGTTACTATAAATACCCACGGGGGTATTGTCCACTGAACCAGGAGCACAGAAATGTCTGCGAAAGAAACATCGAGTAACCACGTAATTGTTGTCGTAGGCGGCGGTGCTGCTGGTTTATCAGTAGCCGCGGGGCTGCTACGGCAGCAGCCGGATCTAGCCGTGGCTGTGATTGAGCCTAGTGACGATCATTACTACCAACCCGGCTGGACACTAGTGGGTGGTGGCGCGATGACGGCGGCCGAAACACATCATCAGGAATCCGATTCAATGCCGAAAAGTGCGCATTGGATTAAAGATTCAGTGCAATCATTCCAGCCTGAAAAGAACCAGGTAACGCTGGGTTCGGGCGCTACCGTCGATTATAAATACCTGGTGGTCGCCGCTGGATTACAGATCGACTGGCACAAGATTGAAGGGCTACCCGAGACCTTGGGCAAGAACGGAGTGACGTCTAACTATCGTTTTGACTTAGCCCCGTATACCTGGGAACTCACCCAGAAGTTCAAGGGCGGTAAAGCGTTATTTACTCAGCCGCCTATGCCAATCAAGTGTGCTGGCGCGCCGCAGAAAGCGATGTATCTAAGTGCAGACCATTGGCGTCGGAATGGCATCGCAGCGGAAACGCACTTTTATAACCAAGGCGGGGCTATGTTTGGCGTGCCCGCCTACGCTCAAGCACTAGACGGCATCGTCGCGGATTACGGTATTCACACTCACTTCGGCCATAATCTGGTTAAAGTCGATGGCGATGCGAAAAAAGCGACGTTTGCTACCGCTGAGGGCGAAACCGTCGTTGATTTTGACATGCTGCATGTCGTGCCACCACAATCCGCTCCGGACTTTATTAAAGCCAGCCCCCTCTCAGGCGATGCCGGTTGGGTAACCGTTGATAAGCATAATCTGCAGCACACTAAGTTCGACAATATTTACGCCTTAGGTGATTGCGCTGATACACCTAATGCCAAAACTGCCGCCGCAATTCGCAGACAGTTTCCTGTGGTAGTAAGCAGCTTATTAAACCAGCTGGGGCATTCCGTAAAAACAGAAACTTATGATGGCTATGGAGCTTGCCCGTTAACCACTTCAAAAGGCAAAGTGCTGCTGGCAGAATTCCGTTACGACGGAGAAATAGTGCCAAGCTTCCCGCTCGATCCGCGAGTGCCGCGTCGCATGAACTGGATTATGAAGCGACGCTTTTTCCCATGGCTGTACTGGAACATAATGCTCCGTGGCAAGGATTGGAACAAGCCTGCGCCGAAACCCCGTCCCGGCCTCGTCAAATAGAGTTGGCGACCTATCAGCCCTGCGGTAATTAAGCTGGGCCGTGGTGACGCTGAGAAGACTTTAAGCCATTAACGTTTGCTTACACACCGCAAATACTGGCTTAGCGTAAGATTCTCTGCGATATAAAATTCAAGGATCAGGAATGGCGCTTGTTGCCACCGGCATTGTGCTGCTGTGCTTTATTATTTTGGCGTTCAATCGTGCCCCAGCCGATATCGTGCTTCTCGGCGGGTTAACGCTGATGTTACTCACCGGAGTGGTGAGCGTTGACAGCGCGGTAGCGGGCTTTTCAAACAGCGGCGTACTTACCTTGGCAGCGTTGTTTGTTGTGGTTGAGGGCTTACGTCAAACCGGAGCAATTTCGTCCGTAGCGCGCTATGCGCTTAATTATAAAGACAATGAAAGCACCGCCCGCTGGCGAATTATGGCCTGGATCGGAAGCTGTTCTGCGTTCGTTAACAACACGCCTCTGGTCGCCATCGCGACTCCCCTGGTACTTAGCTGGTCGAAAAAAATGTCGATTGCGCCAAGCCGGCTATTACTGCCACTAAGCTATGCCGCTATCGCCGGTGGCACCTGCACACTGCTAGGTAGTTCAGTGAATCTGGCGCTGGCCGGCATGTTGAATGATGCGACCGAAGGAACCGTGCAGCTGCAGTTTTGGGAGCCGACACTGTTAGGCCTGCCGGTAGCAATGGTAGTTTTTCTTTACAGCGCACTCACCGCCACAAGACTTTTACCCGAGCGAGGCCTGGCAGGAGCAGAGCCTGATAAAGTCGGCCGTTACCGGCTGGAATTCACTGTTGAGCCGGGCGGCGTGTTAGTGGGTAAAACGATTGAAGCCGCAGGGCTACGCCACCTAAGGGGGATGTACCTCGCGGAGTTGTTTCGGAATGGCGAGCTAATACCCGCAGTTGCTCCTGATCAGCTGCTGCAATCCGGCGACCAGTTACTATTTGTGGGAAATAGTGCCGAAGTCAGCGACCTTATGACCATGGAAGGGCTAAAGCCCTCGGACAGCCAGGTTTACAAACTTGAAGGGCCGCGGCACCGACGGGTTTTGGTTGAAGTGGTTATTGCCGGTGGCGCTGGCATTGCGGGCAAATCGATTCGGGATGCAAAACTGAGAACCCGGTTAGGCGCTGTAGTGTTAGCAGTTCACCGCCATGGTGAAGCGCTAACCGGCCGAAAGATCGGCGATATCGTGCTGGCGTCGGGCGACCTGCTGCTACTAGAGACCGCTCCTGCGCTAATAGGTGGTATCAATAACAGTCGTGATTTTCTGATGGCGACTACCGAAAAACGGCCGGTTAGTCAGAACTCGGGGAAGCGCTATGTTGCAGCAGGCCTGTTCTTACTGATGATGTGCGCCGCTACAGTCGGGCTGTTTGATTTAATGGTATTGGCCTGGCTATGCGCCGGGTTAATGGTCATAACCCGATGCCTTTCCGTCGGCGCCGCCAGGGATAGTGTCGAGTGGGAAATCGTGCTGGTACTGGCCGCCGCAATCGGCCTGGGCAACGGCTTGGTGGAAAGCGGCGCCATTGCGAATTTGGTTAGCTGGCTGCCGGTTCATGGTGAAATGCCCGCGGCGGCGATATTCGCTGCGTTATTTTCACTCGCGGCGCTCATCAGCGCTTTTGTAACCAACAGCGCGGCGGTGGTCATTCTTTTCCCCATCGCTCAATCGTTATCTGTAGTAGCGGGCCTTGACCTCAAACTGACAACGCTGGTTTTACTGATGG
>CAJQNE010000050.1 GCA_905479545.1 uncultured Gammaproteobacteria bacterium
CAGCCCTATATCGCCATCTGGCTGTCAGACGAAAAGCGCGCCCCACTGGCCCAAATCGCCTTGTGGCTGGAACAGGAAAAGTGGCACCGGGACTTACGCAGCTGGTGGCGCCGGGGCGGCAACGGCCTGAGCCTGCCTTTCGGTGTGGCCATAACCACTGTGATAAACAATGGCAACAATCAGGTCTTGAGCGGAATCAGCAATTTGAGCGGCGTTTTCGGCCTGCGGCATAGTGAGCTCGGAATGTCGGGGGCCGTGAATAATCCCAGTGCGACGCGCGAAGGTCGAGCTTTTTCCACACTTTCATTTGGCCTGAGGCGCAAACCGGAAAATCAACCGACTGAGGTAAATCTATGCCTACCATCGACTTTATCGCAACTTACTCACCATTGGTCTTATTCCACCACGTCTCATGCTTTCAAACCGCAGCCAGTGCGCTAGGCTGGGAGAAGCTCACCGCCGCCCGTATTCAGGGGCCGATTTGAGCCACTGAGGTTACCGCTATGGCTTCAACCGAAAAACTAAATATCGTTATCACTGGTGCTGCCAGCGGCATTGGTTATGAGCTGGCGCGACGTGTGCTCACGGACGGACATCAGTTACTGGCCGTGGATATAAACGCAGAGCCGCTTACCGAACTGAACAGGTTCGCAAAAGCCGGGCAGCTATATTGCGAATGCATTGACGTTCGTGATGCAAAACACTGGCAACTGTTAGAACAAAAAATTCCGGAAATCTGGCCGCGGCTTGATGTCGTCATTAATGTCGCGGGCGTTATCCGCCCTGGCTGGATTCACGATCAGGTGGCGCTCGACGTTGACTATCACCTCGACATCAACACCAAGGGGGTAATTTTCGGCACGCAAATGGCAGCACAAATAATGACCCCGCAGCGTGGCGGCCACATTATCAATATCGCCTCGCTCGCCGGCATTGCTGCTGTACCGGGAATTTCTCTTTATAGCGCCTCCAAGTTCGCGGTTCGCGGCTATTCGTTAGCAGTAGCTCAGGAGCTAAAACCACACAATATTAGCGTTAGCGTGGTGTGTCCGGATTTAGTGGATACGCCGATGCTGGCTGAAGAGCTGGATTGGGAAGAAGAAACAGCCGTGGCATTCTCCGGCAATAAAATTCTTAGTGTCGACGATGTTTGTGACGCTATTCTTGGTAAAGTGCTAACCGATAAGCCGTTGGAGATAATGCTACCCAACAGCCGCGGCCGTCTGGCGCAACTCAGCAGTCTACTGCCGATGGTAAGCGGTTCGCTTAACAACGCGCTGGCGAAAAAAGGCCAGAAGGCGCAACAAAAAATCATTGCTGAACGGGCCCAGGAAACACCGAGCAACGTATTCTCCATGCCCCCCCGCTGGCTACGGAATTACAGCCCGACTAAGTTGTTAAAAAGAAAAGAAGAGCCTGCCAGCAGCAAGCCTGACAAACCAAAACACTTCAAGACCTGATACTTGCTGGTCGCCGCTTGCGACTACGCCAAAACTCTAAGCCGCAGGGCCAATACCCGCAGCCTTAAGAATCGCCATACTGCTAAGCCTGCCCGCCAGAACGCTTGCTATGTCCACGCTGATCTACTTTGCCATTCCTGCCTTCGTGGTGTTAATCGCCGCCGAGTGGCTGCGTGCCCGGCAATTGCAGCAGGAGTTCTATGAAAATGCCGACACCATGGCCTGCCTCGCTATGGGTCTCGGCAACGTGGTTATCGCCGCATTAGTCAAAGGTTTAAGCCTTGGCCTGCTGTTTGTTGTGTACGAATACCGACTGTTCGACCTGGCCAATGTCTGGTGGGTTTGGCTGTTGCTGTTTTTCGCTGAGGACCTGGTCTACTACGTCTTTCATCGCGTTCACCACGAAAGCCGGTTTTTCTGGGCGGCCCATGTGAATCACCATAGCAGCGAACAGTACAATCTCGCTGTCGCGCTCCGGCAGTCGTGGATGACCCCACTAACCAGTATTCCGTTCTGGCTGCCGCTGGCACTGATTGGCTTTCATCCGCTGATGATTCTCACCATGAAAGCCTTTAGTCTGTTGTATCAGTTTTGGATTCACACCCGCCTTATCAAGCGCCTCGGCCCGTTAGAGTGGTTCTGGAACACCCCCAGCCACCACCGCGTGCATCACGGTAGCAACCCGCAATATATTGACTGTAACTACGGCGGCTTCCTGATTATTTGGGATCGGCTATTCGGCAGCTTTGTACCAGAGAGCGAGTCGGTAAAATTCGGCCTGACGAAAAACATCAACACTCACAATCCGCTGCGTATTGCCTTTCACGCTTACCAGTCGCTGGGCAGCGACTTACGCCGTGTGCCGGGCTGGCGGAATAAAGCAGCGCTGTTATTGCGACGGCCCGGCTGGCAGCCCGCCGGACTAAATATTCAAGTCGATTCGACCGAAGGCTAGTATCCTGCGCGACTCGCCAGCCTTACCTTGGACCAGCATGACCGCAGCACTCGTCGATATCGGCATAAACTTAACCAACAAAAGCTTCGCTCACGACCTTGACGACGTGATTTATCGCGCGGCAGCGGCCGGTGTGCAGCAACAGCTCATTACCGGCACCTGCCTTGCTGAGAGCGTAGCCGCCGTTGACTTGGCAAAAACACGCCCGCAAACGCTCTACTCCACCGCTGGTGTACACCCACACGACGCAAAAACCTGGAGCAGCCAGCACCGTGCGGACCTGCTGCAATTGTTAGAACAGCCGCAGGTTGTGGCCGTTGGCGAATGCGGCTTAGATTTCAATCGCGATTTTTCGCCCCGCGGCCAACAAGAAACCGTGTTCGCCGAACAGCTTTCTATCGCGGCTGAAACCCAACTACCGCTATTTCTGCACGAGCGTGACGCTCACGAACGCTTTTTGGCGATATGGAAAGAGCAGAGCGCCGACATCAAGGCCGGAGGCGTAGTGCACTGCTTCACCGGCAGCAAGCAGGCACTAGCCGACTACCTCGATGAAGGTTTCTATATTGGCATTACCGGCTGGGTGTGCGATGAGCGACGCGGAGAACAGCTACAGAAATTAGTCCCACTCATTCCGGACGACCGCCTGTTAATTGAAACTGACGGCCCCTACCTGCTGCCGCGTGACCTGAAACCGAAGCCAAAAAGTCGTCGCAACGAACCTGCTTACCTGCCACATATTGCTGCTACTGTGGCGCGGCTGCGGAGCGCTACTCCTGAGCATATCGCAGCGATTACCACCGACAATGCCCGAACCCTATTTGCACTGAACGCCTGACTTACCGGACTCCCTATGGCCATTAACGCCACCATCTGCCGCGCCGAACTCAATGTTGCTGATATGGACCGCGGCTATTACGCCACCCACAGCCTTACGTTGGCCAAGCACCCTTCAGAAACTGACCTGCGCTTTATGCTGCGCATCGCGGTATTTGCGAAATACGCTCACGAGCTGCTGACTTTCGGCAAAGGGCTCAGCAGCGAAGAAGAACCCGACCTGTGGGAAAACAACCTGAACGGCACGATCGAACGCTGGATAGACCTTGGCCAACCCAGTGATAAGCGACTTCGGAAAGCCAGTGGCAAATCGGCTGAGGTTGTTGTTGTAAGTTACGATGACCGCGCCGCTGATATGTGGTGGCAAGCAGAACAAAGCAAGCTCAGCCGCTTTAAAAACCTAACCGTGCTGCAAGCTGGTTCCGCCGATGCGCTTAATGCGCTAGCGACATTAGCAGACCGCAATATGCACCTTACGGCCACTATTCAGGACGGCGAGCTATGGCTGGGCGGCGACGGCGATGCGGTAAACCTGACATTCACCGAGCGTAGCTAATACACCTTGCGTCTCGATCGTTTTCTCAGCCGCCACACCCGTCAATACAGCAACAAAGAAATTCGGCTACTGCTGGAACAAGGCAAGGTGAGTGTCGATGACACTGTGGTGTTTGATGGCAGCACATCCGTCGATGATTTTAGCGCGGTAAAAATGGCCGGTGAAAGCCTGCAACAGCGGCAGCCGGCTTACCTCATGCTGCACAAACCACAGGGCTGCGTCAGTGCCACTAAAGACGCTAAGCACCCCACCGTGCTCGACCTGATCAACCATCCCCAAAAAGCTGAGCTACATATCGCCGGTCGACTCGACTACAACACCACCGGCCTGCTACTCCTCACCAACCATGGCAGTTGGAGCAAACGGCTAATGCTCAAAGAAAGCCGCTTGCCAAAAATCTATTTCGTCACCACTGAAGAAGTCATTCCGGCCACCGCCGTCGAGCAGTTCCGGCAAGGCTTTTACTTCGAAACAGAAGGCATCACCACCCTGCCCGCGCCGCTGGAAATTGTTAGCCCGCATACCGCTCGCCTGACATTGGTTGAAGGCCGCTACCATCAGGTAAAGCGCATGTTTGGCCGACTCGGCATTCGGGTTATCGCTCTGCACCGCGAATCGGTCGGCACAATTATGTTGGATAACAGCCTTGCGGCTGGCGAGTGGCGTGCGCTCACCCCGGATGAAATTTTTAGCCCGCGAAACAACCATTAAAAACCCGACTCATTGGCGCTATAGTTGCGTTGTTAAGCACCCAGCCGCAGGCCTTTTTGAACGTTACGTAGTAACCAACCAGCGGTACAAACTGCAGCACACGGACCAACGTAATCCACAGACTATTGCAGCGGCTGGATTAAGCCCTGCTCAACACCAATTAATTTGTACAGCTCCTTCCCAGGCATCGCCGGTAATGCAGTGACCGTTATTGCGACGTAGGAAACGGAGAGCTTTCAACCGGAGAGCGGCGAAAATGCCGAATAACAAATCGTTCAACCACGAACAAGCTATGCGCGCCGCTATTACCATGGCAAAGCAACAACCCAATGCCCCATTTGCTGCGGTGCTGATGGATAACCGTACGGGAAAAATGGTCGCTCGCGGCGCTAATCGCTCCAAAGAAAACCCCGCCTGGCATGGCGAGATGGATGTAATCAATCGCCACTCAGCCGCCAGTATTAAGCCCCAATGGGAGCACCTTACTCTCTACACCACCGCCGAACCCTGCCCGATGTGTATGGCTGCCATCGCCTGGGCGGGCATAGCACAAGTGGTGTATGGCACCGATGTGCCTACCTTGCAGCAACAAGGCTGGAAACAAATGCAGCTGCGGGCCAGCGATGTTATCGCCGGTGCCAGCTTTCGCCAGATAACGCTGATTGGCGGAATATTGCAAAAAGACTGTGATCGCCTGTTTGCGCTAGCACAACAAACCCGGGCTCAAAAACCAGCCCCGGCGACAACTAACAGCGATGACGACGATGATTTCTAAAGTGACTAGCTTATTGGGCATTTTCCTCAACAATAGTCGCTGTTCGCTATGAACTCCTCACCTACCACCACAGTCGATTTACTCCGCCACGGCGAGCCTGCCGGGGGTCGAAAGTTTCGCGGCTCGGTCGACGACCCACTTAGCGAGCTGGGCTGGCAACAAATGCGTGCCGCCGCCCAGGCAGCTGAAGCGGGCGGTGAAGCGACCTGGGACCGGGTAATAAGCTCACCTCTGCTCCGTAGCGGTGAGTTCGCTGCTGAATTAGCCACACAACGTAACTTGCCGATAGAAGTATGGGGTGACGTTCGAGAGATGCTTCGGCCGTTGGGAGGGCCACAAGATAAAAGCCCTGTGGAAATCGGTGCCAGAGCAACTGCAGGCGTTCTTCAGTGACCCGGAAAATAACCCACCGCCTGGCGGCGAGACGCTGCAAGCCTTTCACACCCGGCTTATGGCCTGCTGGGAAAGGCTCATGAGCGAACATGAAGGCGAGCATATTCTGCTGGTTTGTCACGGCGGGGTAATTCGCATGCTGCTCACGCAAGTATTGGGGTTACCGCTATCGCACTTCTCACGGGTAGATGTACCCTATGCCTGTCGAAGCCGCTTACGGGTCTTTCACGACAGTGAAACGGGCGACAGGACGCCGCTTTTAATGCACCACATTCCGGGGCCGATAGACGCCACTGGCAGCTAAGCCCCGCTCCTGAGTTGTTTCAATTACCGTCCAAGCAGTCGTTCAAGCCAACTCTTTTCCAGACGCTTCCCAAGCCGTTACACCTCCGGCCATCGAAACCGGACCGTCTACGCCAAGCTCCTGCAGTGTCTTGGCTGCTAGCAGCGAGCGACGCCCACTCTTGCAATAGACCAGAACTGGCTTGTTATTGTTGGTCAGTGGTTCACAGTCAGCACACTCCATTTCCAACCGGCTGCGAGGCAGGCTGATTGCGCCGGGCAAATGCCCTTCTGAAAACTCATGATCTTCCCGAAC
>CAJQNE010000051.1 GCA_905479545.1 uncultured Gammaproteobacteria bacterium
GGGCGACGCGAATAATCAATCGGACCGGCTTGCGATCAATATTGCCTATCCGCTGGGGCTTAGTGTTGCTCAAATGTCTGACACGACGAGTTCTATCGTTGCTGATGATCCGCAGGCTGCCGCAGTGCTTGCCGCAGCTGAAATTGACAATGGGGATGTTGTGGCGGCGGCGGATTGCCAACAAGCGGCTGCGTTTAAGATCTCTAATGATTTAGCCGATATCGACGGTCGAACTCTTGAGCATGAGGATAATCAGAATCCGGCCGTTAGTGTCGATTTGCAGCATATTTATGGCAGCGACAAGGCCGGACCTGCAGAGCTATTGGAATTGCGCCGGGTTCGCTATTTCATTCGCGCGGCCACTAATGATGACGGTTTCGCTTTGTGGCGCTGCAGCGGATATCCAATGACACCGCCAGATACGGCAGATTATTGCGCTGGATCTGACGATATTGCCGAGTTGGTCAGTAACGTTGACGCTATGCAGCTACAGTTTGGAATCGCTGATAGCTGTGATAGTGCTGGTGTAGCCAGCTATAGTTATGTCGACGCTCTGGAAATTGACCCCGAACGCAATACTGACGCGGTGCAACGCAATAATGCGCTGTTACAAACCGCCAGAGCGGTGGCTGTAAGAGTCACGCTCACGCTTAGCGCACCGAATATTCCCGGCGACGAGTTCGTGGTGAATGCGGATGGCAGCAGAGGCGGCCCCTACCGGCAGGAATATTCCACCGTGGTGGAGCTGCGCAACGGGTGCAAGGTATGAGAACAGTAATTCGGCGGCAGGCCACGGCTAAACAACAAGGCGCAACGCTAATTACGGCGTTAATAATGCTGTTAATGCTAACCGTGCTGGCAATAGCCGGTGCGGGTAGTTCTATTCTGGAAACCCGTTTAGCGAATAACCTTAAATTTCAGCAACAAGCGCAAGAGATGGCCGAGTATGCGCTGCGCGACGCAGAAGCCGCGGTGGCAGCTGACGTAACGACTAGCGAACAAATTACTACGCTATTTGACCCGGCGATCAGGCCCGGTTATGCGGCGCCCGTGTTAGCCAATGGCGGCAGCGTGCTGCCGTTTAACCCGGTTAACGTCAACGACCGGAGTGGCTGGACAGACGCTAACTCTGTGCAAGTGCAGGCTGCAGATCCGAACCTTACCGGCCGTTACGTGGTCGAATACATTGGTCGTGTTGGGCTGCCGCCGGTTGATAGCGAAGACGTCGACCGTCGGCATTATGCTTTTCGCATCACCGCCATCGGTTACAGTGTTGAAGGCACGGGCATCGGCAGTGCTAGCTATATATTACAAAGTACGTTTACCCAGCCGCTTGGCGGCACGGGAGCGTTATTATGAATGGTGCAGAAATATTGAGCCGCCGCGCGGAAAATTCCGCCACGGCCTCCGTTGTTTCTATTCGACATCAGAGCGATAGCTTTGTTATTGAAGCAGCGACGGATAAAACGGCTGAATGTGTAGCTGCTGAGTCAGCTTGCAGGAGTGAGAGTAATGAAAATTTATAAAATTATGGCGTCGTTAGTTCCGGCATTGGCAATGGTTTTGATAACGCCAGCCGCTATCTCGGCACCTGGCAAGCTTTCCCAAGTGCCGTTGCTTTTGCCTGAAACGGTGCAAAGCAACCTGTTCATCATGCTGGATGACTCCATCAGCATGGCCTCGGAGGTAATGCCAAATCCGAATTCCGGTTCGGTGCTTAATTTGGGAGGGAACCAAATAATAGATATAGGAGTTCTTGATTTTACCCCGAAATTAGATGGCGGGGTAATTGATTTGCTCGCCAGTCTGGGTGGACTCGATACCGGAGCTTCGCAACTGCTTAACCTTTGTGTAGGCCATAATTTATTAGCTTTCGACCCAAGGAAAACCTATACACCGTGGAAAGGGAAGGACTCGGAAGGCAACGTATTTGGCAACCAAATCCCTACAGAAGCTAGGTTGAACCCCTACGCACCTAAGAACTTTGCAATTTACGGTAATAACAACAATTTTCGTGATGTTACCGGCAATATCTATATCGACCCCACGAATAATGATTGCTCGGGCCTTGTCGGAACGGATGCTAAATCGGTTGGCGATTTAGACGCTGCCGGGCAACAAAATTATGCTAACTGGTATAGCTACTACCGCCGTCGCGAGTTTGTTATCAAACGAGCGTTATCCGAGGTTATTTGGAATTCGACAGAGCGCATTGGTTTAGCCAGTGTTGCATCTAAGCCTGGGCTGATGTCTGGAGTGCCAATTGGTATCGAGGTTGCAACGGTCGATACTCAGAACCCCAAGCTCACAGCTGGAGAGCTCACTACCGCTGAAAACAATCGGGATGCCCGCCTGAAACAGCTGTTTGAGCTGAATATGGACCAAGGCCTATTGCTGCAAGAGTTGCTCAATACGGTTGATATCGCGCAGCTGTTGGAGGACTTGTTGGGCGATAACGTGCTAACTGGTTTGCTGAATGGTCTGTTGGTAGATCAGGTGGTTGATTTGTTAGGTGGCTTGAACGTGGTTTTGGCTGAGGGTGTGCCGGAGATTCTTGCGAACGTGCTGGTTAAGACGATTTTGGAGTCAGTCGATGGGGGTGTTGATGTAGTGGTGTCTAACGTTAATAGCGTAATAGGCATTCTTAATGGTGATAATTCGTGTACCTGTCCTTTCGGTGTTCAGTTTTGTGTGTCCTGTGCATTAAGCGACTTGGTAAATGGCGTGCTTGATGGCTTGGATGCTTTGACTCTGGGTTTGACTGGTACTGTGGTATCTGGGCTGCAGGATATTCTGCCAGATTTACCCACTTTGCCATCGTTAGATGTTGATGATCTGCTTGCTAATTTGGTGTCCGATCTACTCTCCGGCCAATTATTAAATCAACTGGGTTTATCGGATATTCTGTTCGATTCTGGTAGCCGGGGAACGCCACTACGGCAGGGCTTGTTAAACGTCGGTGAGTATTTTTCTAGCGAAACGCTTCCTCTTTCCAATAACGTAAAGGCTATGTTCGGCCAGGCTCCTTCTGCCGTGCCTATTTTGCCAGCCGCTGATGGCGGTGTGTGTCAGCAAAACTTCACGATGCTAGTTACCGATGGCGTATGGACGGGCAAGCTTAACTCCGGTACGAATCTAGGCAATGCCGACGCTGACTCAAACAACGGCTTTGATGGCCGTTCATATGCCGATACCTACGGTGAAACACTCGCTGATGTGGCAATGCGGCTCTACGAAAATGACCTGCGGCCTGATCTGGAAGACCGAGTCGCGACTTCACCTGCAGTGGACGACCTGAATAGGGCTCAGCACCTAATAACCCAAGCGGTCGGTTTTGGTCTGCGCGGTACTGATGCTATTGAGAACAATCCGCCGGTGGATCGGGATGCACCTTATGCGTGGAGTGACCCAGAGCCCAATGCGCCGCTATCTGGCTTATTAGTGGGGCCCGACGATGATCCGTTACTTGGTCTGGTGCCGCTTTCGCCATTGTTGGACTTGTTAGGCGGTATTCTCGGCCCGTTGGGTGAGCAATTAACGTTGGTTGGTAACGTCACTGGCATTATCGAACAGCTTGACCCGTCGCTTTCTCAGAAACGCTCCGATGATATGCGTCACGCAGCGTGGAATGGTCGTGGTAAATACACTAACGCCTTCAACGCGGAAGAATTAATCGAATCCATTGAAACAATTCAATTGGACATTCAAGTGCGCGGTGGCAGCTTGGCTGAAGCTGCAGTAAGTAACGACGCGGCTTCAGCCTCAGTGTATCAAACAGCTTTTGATAGCGCGTTTTACAATGGGCTACTGACTAGACGGAATATCGTAGAAACGACTACTCAGGTTGATGGCGCAGACGTGACGACCGCGACACTGAGCGACCCGGTGTGGGAAGCTGGTGAAGAGCTGGTTGAGCGTGATATATCTAGCGAGCTTCGGAAGATCTATACCCACAACGGCAGCGCTGGTTACGGGGCCGGTGGTTTGCAGCTATGCTGGCCGACCACTACTTGTGGCTCTACCAGTATTTCAGCAGCTCAGCAGCAAGACCTGTTGGCTGATTACGACGCATCTTTCTTCGCTACGCAAGACGAGTGGGGTAATGCTTTAGTTAATTACCTGTACGGCTTTGACGACAATGAAGTGCCCAACGGCGGCCCGTTCCGCTGGCGTGGTGGCAACCGTTTGGGTGATTTTGTTCACTCTAGTGCGGTGTATGTCGGTAAGCCCCAGCCAGAGTACCCCGGACGCGGAACGCCTTACCCTGATGGTTCAGAAGGTTTTACACCGATTGCTGATTTGCCTGACAATACCGACGATCCGCTTTTTTACTCGACTTTTGTGAAAGCCAAAAAGAATCGAGAGCCGGTAGTTTATGCGGGCGCGAACGATGGCATGCTACATGCGTTCCGGGCAAGCGATGGTAAGGAGCTATTTGCCTATATGCCCGGTTTCTTATTCTCCGATGAGGTAGAAAAGGGACTGCATTATCTGGCCGATCCAGATTACCTGCATCGTTACTATGTTGATTCAACGCCGGTTATTAGTGACGTGTTCTTAAATGGCGCATGGCGTACGGTGGCGGTAGGTGTTGCGGGTGCCGGTGGTCAAGGCTTCTACGTATTGGATATTACTGATCCAGCGGCGGGTTTCTCTGCTAATAACATCTTATTTGAATTTACCCATGCGCAGTTGGGCTTTGGTCTGGGCCAGCCTGCAATCGCTCGTGTTGGTGGTGAACAGAATAAATGGGCTGTGGTTCTGCCGAATGGCTACAGCGATGAAACACCCGGTACTGATGGCGCCGGTTCGGGCACCGCGCAGCTGCTGGTGGTCTACCTGGACGGTAGTAATGTAAACACCCCTATCATTTTGGATACCGGAACAGGTGCTGTGGTAAATGATGACTGTCTCGACCCAACGAGCAGCTGTAATGGACTATCGACACCTATCGTAATCGACAGCAATGGCGACGGTAATGTTGACCAGGTGTACGCGGGTGATTTGTTGGGCAACTTGTGGTCGTTCGTCGAACCAGCAAATGATGGAACGGTAAATTGGCAGATCGCTAACAGCGGGCAGCCGCTGTTTGTCGCACGCGATAGTGGTGGTGATGTGCAGCCTATTACTACGCGGCCGAGTGTTGTGCGGTTATTATCGCGGCCCGAGTTTGCTACTTCCCCCAACTTGTTGGTGTTCTTCGGTACTGGCCAATACGTGACCGATGGCGACCGCACTTCAGCGGCCGATAATAGTTTCTATGCAATTTGGGATACTGGTAGTGCAGTGCCCGACGGCAATGCGGCGCGTACTAATTTATTCAGGCGCATTATTACCACTACGGGCGATGGTCTGTTCCGTAATATTACTAATGACGAATTTGAATATCAGCCAAATGCTGCGAATGGCTGGCGTGGTTGGTATTTAGATCTACCAGCAGCTGGGGAGCGCTTCGTAACCGCGCCTATTATTCAGGAGGATACGGTGCTGTTTAACAGCTTGTTACCGTCGCCAGTGGCTTGTGATTTCTCTGGTTCGGGCTTCTTGCACGCCGTGAACGCAAAAACCGGTCAACCGCCAAATCGGGTAATCTTCCAGAATGCGCCAAACGCCGATAGTTCTCCTGCTGCAGGTCAAGCCGTAACTGGCTTGCCTAGTCGGACTATCGTGGTGGGCGATAGTCGAATTACCTCCTCGAGTACTAGCGGAACACCGGTGGTGGAACAAATTGAGGGCTTGCCGCCTACTGAGGCAGCGCGGCAGTCGTGGCAAGACCTCGAGGCTGATTTGTAGTGTGTTATCTACTCAGAAACAATAGTCGGATTAAATTCAATGATGCGTAATGTGCATAGCAGGGCGATAGGCAAATTAGTAGGCCAGCCAATGGCGAAAGCGACACGGCAGCAGGGCATAACGCTTATCGAGCTGATGATTGTTATCGGCATCATTGGCATATTAGTGGCTATAGCTGCTCCGTCGTATTCGCAATATGTGCGTACCGCACGTCGGGCTGAGGCTCAACAAGAGTTGTTAAAAGCTGCTGCGGAGTTAGAGAAGCTCTATGGCAGGCGCGGCAGTTATACCGGCGCACTGTTCACTGACGATATCAGTGGTCTGAGTAGTACGCAATTCAGGGTCGGGCCTTTGATTTCCAGAGATGAAAACGGCACTGACGGTGACTATGCGATGAGTTTTTCCGATCTCACAGCCTCCACTTTCCGGATTACTGCGGCACCTATAGTGGGCGGGCCGCAGGAAGCCGACACGCAATGTAATTCGATGAGTTACAACCAAGCGGGTCAAAAATTTGCGAATGGCTTGGTCGATATCAATGGCGACTGTTGGTAGCCAGCAGTTCTACTCAAAAATAACGTTACACTAGCGGTCTATTCAAACTAATTTGTCTGTTTTTTGAGTAACTCAACCTCCACACAATTCGATTGCCTGATTGTCGGCGCTGGCCTTATTGGACTGCTCAGTGCATTGGAGTTGGCGGACGCTGGCCTCACTGTCGCCGTCGTCGATAAGGGCGAGGCTGCTCAGCAAGCGAGCTGGGCCGGTGGAGGCATACTCTCGCCGCTGCCGCCGTGGAATTATCCGGACGTAGTCAATCTGTTGGCTAAACAGTCGCAACGGCTTTATCCGGCGTTGTGTGAGCAGCTACATCAACAAACCGGCATTGATCCACAGTGGTGGCGCTGCGGGCTGCGGGTGCTTAACCCATCAAGCGCCGCTACCGGCTGGCTTAAAAGTCATGGCGTTAGTGCTGACGTCGGTGAGCAAAGCTTGTTGTTGCCCGAAGTCGCTCAACTACGAACGCCACGCTTGGGTCAGGCGG
>CAJQNE010000052.1 GCA_905479545.1 uncultured Gammaproteobacteria bacterium
TTCCGAATTTCTATGTCGACACATCCGCCTACGCAGTGCACCGCTTGCCACCGGACTTCGTACACTTTATGAAAACGATCGGTTCCTCGCGGGTAATGTTCGGTACCAACTGGCCGATGATATCGCCGCAGGATTGTTTGAAATCGCTGGATTCGCTGAAGCTAACAAAGCAACAGCAAGAAGCTTTCTTGTCGGGCAATGCCAAGCGGGTGTTTGGGCTCTGAGTTGGTAATCGTCACCGAGCGTATGTAGGCAATGAAATACCCGAATAACGGCGTGTTTTCATAGAGTGGCATCGGGAATGCGAATGCACAGGCTGCAGGGCGCGAAGAAGGGTGGGAACTGTTACTAAGCCATTGCTTGCCATGCTATCCGGCTGTCTATACTCATGCGTAAATTTTAAGTCGAAGAGGTCTGAAACCTAACCTTCGCTGAGTAAGGTATTGCCCTGAAGGTATGGGTTGTGGGGCGACTCTTATCGCAATACACTTGTTCACTAAAGGCGGGCCGCGCCGAAGGCAAAGTGTTAAACACAAGCCGTTCTTTTCCCTCCAAATTTGGCAATAGCTATGAAAACCAGAGCAGAAGCGCTGCTAGACGCACACGTAAACTGGATAGACAATGAGTTAAAAGGTGCGGGGCTGCGCGAGCAAGCTGCTGAATTGCTGAACGGACTGCTGGCCGATGCTGAAAAGCTGAAGCTGAAAGATGTTACCAACCCAGCCGCAATACACGCCACGGTGCAGAAATATGCGGTAAACCTGAAATTGGGCGGAGCTATACCCGTGTTGGTGGGGGAAATTGCCCGTAATGTTTACGAACTTGAGCTGCACGACGAAACCCTGCTGCAGGAGCTAGTGCCTGATCCGGTATTCGAAGATGGGCTGGATAAGTTGCTAGAGCTAAAAAGCCTGCGGAAATCGCTCATTACCGAGTGTGTCAACAACCCGGTGTTCTCTGGCCTTATTAGCGAACTACTGGCCAACGGCATTGGCGACTATATAGCCAACAGCACCAAATCCGCCGAGCGGTTGCCAGGCGTCAAGTCCGGTCTGAAATTCAGCAAAGCACTGGCCTCCAAGGCCCGGCCAACACTGGGTGCATCGCTGAATGACAGCCTGCGAACAACAGTGCAAAAAAATACCCAAACCAGCCTGAAAGCCAGCGAGCAGTATTTACACGAAGCCTTTGAGTCCGAAGAAATACGCCAAGCCGTGCTGGATATCTGGAACGACAACAAACACCACAGCGTCGCATCGCTACGCGACTTTGTCGGCAGTCTCGATATCGAAGAACTGTTTGTTATTTTTTACGAATACTGGCTTCACCTAAGAAAAACCCCGTTCTACACCGGAATTATAAATCGCGGTGTCGACACATTTTTCGAGCGCTTCAACAACGAAACTCTCGCAACGCTAATCAGCGAAATTGGCATCACCCACGAAATGATGCTCGACGACGTAATGCGCTTCGCACCATCAGTTATAGCCAGCGCCCGCAAAAAGAAACTACTTAAACCGGCCATACGTCGTAGCTTGCAGGGGTTTTATGACTCTAACGAAGCTCAGGCTATTTTGGCGTAGGGCCAGGGATCTTATTGATTCGTTCCGAATAGGCTGCAGGGTAGAATTCAGCCTTTTTTCAGGAGAGAGCGGTGGGTTTTCGCCGGTGGCATAAAATTACGGGTTTATTCATGTTGCTGCCGTTACTGGGGTGGTGCGCTACCGGCTTAGTGTTTCTCACCAAGCCCGGCTACGAAGCAGCATACGAACAGCTCGCCGTTAAAACCTATGCACTACCGCCAGGCTTGAGCGTTAGAACGGAGCCGGGCTGGCTGGATGTCCGGCTTATGCAAACCGTATTGGGAACGCATTTGTTGGTAAAAGACAGTAACGGTTGGCATCAGCGGGATATTGCCACCGGCGAAGTTCGTGATCATGTCAGCGACTCCGACGCTGAAAAGCTATTGTCCGATGCGACTGCACATAACCCGCAGCGGTATGGCGGCGTGGTGAAAGTCAGCGACGATATATACCGCACCAGTACCGGAGTGGATATAACACTTAACTGGTCGCAGCTTTTATTGCGACAGCAAGGGAGAGATAGTCGTTTAATCAATAAACTTTACGAGATTCATTACCTGCGCTGGACCGGGAATTCAGCGATAGATCGTATAGTTGGGCCAATCGGCTTGGCGCTATTATTCCTGTTGGCTCTGGCGGGGGCGGTAATGAGTGTGAGGCGCCGCTAAGACTCTTTGTTGATCAGCGGCTTTAAATTGTTGAAGCCATAAAGAAGCCCCTGACGGTTGTATTTAAGGGCCTGATTGCGGTCATTAAATCGTACGATTGTGGTTATTGGTGCCGTAATCGTTTCGAATATAAAATGGTTTAGTAGTTTGTATCCTCATAAATGAAACGACTCTCTTTCCACTAATTTCCAAGTTCTACCGCGACAGAGCGAAATGATTCCAGTGCGGCTTCTATATTCTCAATAATTTCGTCGGCAAGTACGTCCGGTTCCGGCAAGTTATCGAGGTCTGCCAGTGAACTGTCTTTTAACCAGAAAATATCCATGCTGCATTTGTCGCGGGCGACTAGCTCTTCGTAGCTATAAGCACGCCAGCGGCCATCCGGCGTTGCTTCGCTCCAGGTTTCTGCACGTTCATGCAGTGAACCGGGGCGGTAGCAATCAACAAAGTCTTGTAAGTCTTCGCGTCGCAGAGTTTTCTTTTTCGGCGTGTGGTGAATATTGGTGCGGTAGTCGTAAAACCACACTTGCATTGTCCACGGCGCTTCGGCGGCGGGTTTGTTATCGAAGAACAGCACGTTGGCTTTCACGCCTTGGGCGTAAAAAATGCCGGTGGGCAATCTCAGTACGGTGTGCAGGTTGGTGGTGGCTAATAGCTTCTTGCGCACCGTTTCACCCGCACCGCCTTCAAACAACACATTACCGGGTAACACCACCGCGGCTGTGCCGGTGGATTTCAGCATTGAACGAATGTGCTGAAGGAAATTCAGTTGTTTGTTAGACGTGGTGGCCCAGAAGTCTTGCCGGTTATAGGTGAGGTCTTCTTTTTCCTGCTCACCGGCTTCGTTCGTTACCGTCATGCTCGATTTTTTACCGAACGGAGGGTTAGCCAGCACGTAATCGAAGTGCTGTTTGCTTTCGGCAATCAAAGCATCGTTGGGTGAAATGTTCGATTCACCATCAATTTCACCAATGCCGTGCAAAAACAGGTTCATCAGGCATAGCCGTCGCGTATTAGCGACAATTTCGTTACCGTAAAACGTGCTGTGCTTCAGCGCCTGTTTTTCTTCGCGGCCGAGGGAGAAGCCTGCTTCAGGCCCGGTTATAAAGTCGTAAGCCGCCAGCAGAAAGCCACCCGTGCCGGTGGCCGGGTCGGCAATAGTTTTGCCGGGCTGCGGCTGTACGCAATCGACCATCGCTTTAATTAACGCCCGTGGTGTGAAGTACTGACCCGCGCCGGATTTTGTATCTTCGGCATTCTTTTCCAGCAACCCCTCGTAAATCTCACCTTTTACATCCACGCCAGTGAGCGTCCATTTCACCTCATCAATCATCTGCACCAGCTTAAACAGCTTGGCGGGGTCTTGAATCTTGTTTTGAGCTTTGGTGAAAATCTGGCCGAGCATGCCTTCACGGGTTCCCAGCGTTCGCAGCAGCTCAAGGTAGTGCGCTTCTAGTTCAGCGCCTTTACGGCTTTGCAGGCTGGGCCAACTAAAACCTTC
>CAJQNE010000053.1 GCA_905479545.1 uncultured Gammaproteobacteria bacterium
GGCCAGCTCAGCACCAATAAGGCAGCGGTCAATCAGCAATGGTTGTGGCACCGGTTTGGGCGCGACCGCGACAATAAGTTGATTGATGTTTGCGGCTAACGGTTTTGGCCGGCCACGGAAGTCACCACGTTCGACTAACGATTCACGCGTTAGTAGTGAGGTAACGGATGCTTCGCCATCGGGTGCTTGCTGGTAGTTCACTATATCGCCGCACACTGCGCCGAGGCGGCGTTTGGCGAGTTTGGCGCGGAGTAGCTGGCCCTCGTCATTTTCTATTAATAGGGTTTTGCCGAAGGCGGCAATTACGGTCGCGGTGTTGTCGTTGCTCTGGTGGTTGTTAGCCAATTATTCGCCGCTCAGGTCAGGCAAAAGTGCGTCAATTTTAGCCGCGCAGATAAAGTCGTTTTCGGTAAGGCCGCCCACCGCATGAGTGCTGTAGGTAATCGTGCACTTCCCAAAACCAAAGTTGATATCCGGGTGGTGGTCTTCACTGTGTGCTATCCAGATAACCGCATTGATAAACGCTGTGGTTTGGTAATAGTTGCGAAAGTGCAGCAGGCGGTTAATTGTCTTGCCATCGCACTGCCAATCGGCGTGTAGCTGGGCTAACAACTCGCTGCGTTCAGCGTTGTTGAGTTCAGGTATGCCGCCCTCACAGGCCCGGCAACGACGCTGGCTTAGGTCTATCGAACTGCTGTCGGTCATGGTCTGCTGCTGTCAGTTTTCATGCTGCGACTGTAGCATTACCTGCTTGGTTTTTGAGCGGTAGGCACAACGTGGTGAGCATAGCAGCGGAAGTAAACCCGAATAATCTGATTTGGATCGATCTGGAAATGACCGGTCTGGATACTGATAATGACAAAATTATCGAAATTGCCACGGTAGTAACCGACAAGGATTTACGGGTATTGGCAGAAGGTCCGGTAGTGGCTGTTCACCAGCCGATAGCGCTCATGAACGGCATGGATGCCTGGAATACCCGTCAGCATGGCCAAAGCGGGTTAACGCAGCGCGTGCTGGATAGTGAGCAGGGTGCTGCCGATGCGGAAACCGCGACATTAGAGTTTTTGCGACAGTGGGTGCCAAAAGGCAAGTCGCCGATGTGCGGTAACAGTATTTGTCAGGATCGCCGGTTTTTGCATCGGCTAATGCCCGAACTAGAACAGTACTTTCACTACCGTCATATCGATGTAAGCACACTAAAAGAGTTAGCTCAGCGCTGGAACCCGAAAGCGAGTGAGGGCTTTAAGAAAAGCAGCCAGCATTTGGCATTGAGCGATATTCACGACTCTATTCAGGAGTTGGCTCATTACCGCGAAAATTTCTTAAAAGTGTAGTGATAATGTCGTTTAGCGGTGGTAACCCGCGTAGAGTGCGGATAAAAGGTTAGAGGGCCGGAAGGCCCCTCTTGGCATCCTAAATCGCGGTCTGCCAGACTATGGCCTAACTCACCAGTGCTTGCGCCGGTGATGATTATACTTTCTACATCCCCGTATTTTTGAGTGGGTATTCTTGAAAAATAGTTCACAACCGATACCTGAACAGCTGGAGCAGTGGCTGGGTGCTATTGCGCTCGGCGACCGTTCGGCGTTTACGGCATTGTATACGGCCACCTCACCGCATCTGTTTGCATTATTGCTGCGTATGTTAAAGACCCGCAGTGCTGCAGAAGATGCACTGCAGGATTGTTACGTAAAAGTTTGGAATAAGGCCGGCAGTTACCAGCAAGGGCGCGGCAAGCCGATGGCCTGGCTCTATAGCGTAGCCAGATATCGGGCGTTGGATATGATTCGTCAGCGTCGCAACACCGTTGATGTTGACGATGTAGCTGAAACCGATTTGCTGAGTACGCTGGCGGGTGCGGTAGAAGTGACCAGCGCGGAGCAGCAAGCGGATGACAGCGCGAACCTACAACGGGTCGCGGGCTGTTTAGAAGAGCTTTCTGAAGAGCAAAAACGCGCGCTGTTGTTAGCGTATTACGAAGGCTACTCGCATAGCGAAATAGCCGGCGGTTTAGACGTGCCGGTGGGTACGGTAAAAAGTTGGATTCGCCGCGGCTTACTAGCATTGCGGCAATGTATGGGGCTGGCTAAATGATGTCAGCATGGGCGTTCACGGGGCACGGCAATGGTTGATAAAACAGTGACCAATCCACAAGCAGAGCTTGATCTGGAAGGCCTTGACGCTGACCAGTTGCGAGCGGCTGCCGTTGCTGAGTATGTCCTCGGTACACTCAGCCCTACCGCGGGTGAGGCTTGTGAGGCGCTATTTCATACTGAACCCGAGTGGGCTGAAGAGTTGGCCGTTTGGGAAGACCGGCTCGGCGAATTAGCCACTACGGTTGAGCCAATAGCTCCACCCGCTGGTGCGCTGGCTGCAATACAAAAGCGGCTTGGTTGGCATGTAGCTGTAGTTTCACCGGGGCGTAGCTGGCTAAGTAATCTATTGCCAGCCGCCATTGGTTTTGCGGCGGCTCTGGCTTTATCCGTGGTACTGCTGCCGTCGTTTATGGGCTTGGAAAACGGTCAGCTTGCGACCGTTGACCAGGCAGCGCCAGCCTATATAGCGGTTTTGGTAGATGCCAGCAGTGGTGCCAATTGGATCGTTCGGTACAACGAGACAGGGCAATCGCTACAAATCAGAGGCAGCGACAAGCTTGCAGTGCGGCCTGATCGTGACCTGCAGTTGTGGGCTATTTATGATGGCAAACCCCATGCGGTGTCGTTAGTGCCGCGCAGTGATGGTGCAGCCAAGATGGTAGAGGGCGATGTGCCGCTTGAAGCAACTATTGCCATTAGCTTAGAGCCGCGTGGTGGTTCTACCACGGGACTGCCGACCGGGCCTGTATTGGCGGTTGGCGAATTGATTTCGCTGTAGCTAGTGTTCTTCGGGGGTTAGCCCGGGAACTGGCTCAATAGCCAAGCCACTGCCAAGCCTAAATAACTACCTACCGCATAACCCACTAAGCCTGTTGTTAGTCCGGAAAGCAGAATGGCGCGATTTTTCAGCGCATTCGCCACCGGTGGCACAAACGGCGGGCCGAACAAGGCGGCCGTATGGGTGATTATGAACGTATCCACATCGATGTCTGCCCATTTCGCCAGGGATAAGTGTATGACCAGCGTTAGCAACATGATGCTCGCGACATACGCTACGGTGGGTAGTGCGCCGCTGAGTAGCTGAGCCGGGTTTACCAAGCTGCCCAAGGCGCAGCAAAATACCAATACCAGATATAAACCAATGTCATAACTGCCGGCGGTGCTTTTTGGGCTAAAAACCTGCCATCGAGAAAGTGATACCGCGATTCCTAGGGCTGTTACGGAAAGCATAACGAACGGACCATGAATAGTGGCGAATAGCAGTTGAGATAAGCCGACAGCTGTCGTCAGTCCACCGGCAGACAGCAATAATAAGCCCGCTAATTTGGGCCAGTTGTTAATGTTGAGAGGGGCGGGCGATTCTGCTGTTAACTCGCCGGGTTCAGGGTAGCTGGTGGCATTCGGCGACGCAGGTAGCAGCTGGCTTAATAGCGGTTTAGCCAGGGTAATGAGCCATAGAAACCACAGCCCGCCGAGTAAAACATCTGCCGCGTTGAGCTGCAAGAAAACATCTGCATTGCCGCTCAGGGATTTATGTACCACCGCCATATTAGGTGTGCCACCGGTATACATCGCTGCCATCATGCCAGCCATTACTGCCGGATTATGGTCGTCGCTGACATATAGACTGGACGATATTGTTGGCGAGAAAAACTGGGTGGTAATAACAAATACGATAGTCACTGACAACGCAGCGGCTACGCAGGCGAATAAAAATGAGAGTGCGGCGGGTCGCGAGTCTTTTAACCAACCACGAACGTCCATGCTGAAAAGCAGTAGCGGTAGGCTGAGCGGTAGGGCTACCGATAAAATTGTGTCGGCGGTGTTGGCAGAGTAAGTCGCTATCGGCAGAGCGGCCAGTAGCAGTGGCATCGCAATACCGAATGCGTAGGCGAGTACCACCGGCCCTAAAAAACCAAGCACTTTCACGCGCCGGACAGCAATAACTGCTAGCGTCGGCGCGAGGAGTGTTAGCACGATCTGTGTGCTATTCATTGGTTTTTAACCACAGTTTTTAGATGGCTAATAAGTTACGCAAATTGCTGGCTGTTGTCAGATATTGTCTTCAAAATTGCACATAATTTCCTGCCAATCGCCATAGAGATGGCACGCATGCGATGTTAAATGGCGGCTCATATTCGAGCCGTGATTATCCAATGTTTATCGCCCACTTACCGGCAGGCTATATCGTTGCCTGTGCAACGCAAGTTATCGGCAAGCCGTTTTTTAAGGCTCAAAATACCGCGAGCTGGAAGCTGCTCCTCATCACTTCGATGGTGTTTAGCGTGCTACCCGACTTTGATTTGCTGTGGTTTTACTTAGTAGATCACCGGCAAGTACTTCATCACCGGTATTACACCCACCTACCGTTATTTTGGCTGGTGTTGTTATTGCCGCCGTTGCTGCTTACGGTCGCATTGCGGCGGTGGAAAATGTCGCAGTATATTGCTGTGGCATTGGTATCGGTATTGATGCACCAGTTTCTCGATACCGTTTCAGGTGGCATCAAATGGCTGTGGCCGTTTGCCAATGAGTGGACCCGCTGGTTCACCGTGCCGGCGATTTATAACGAGTGGATAGTGAATTTTATTTTTCATTGGACGTTTTTGCTGGAGCTGGGAGTTTTTGTGCTAGCGGCGGTAATATGGTCAGAGCGCCGCCTGCGTTGAACCGTTACACAACTCCACGGGAGGTTTAAGCAATGTTTAATTCCGTAAAACTTTTATCTTATATCAGCGTGGTTTTTCTCTTCGGTGGATGTGCTGTGCTCGACAGAGCCTTGTTACCGAGTTCCGCTAAAACTGAGATTAGCGTAGAGAATAAGCGGGTGGCCGTGGTAGTTGATGCCTGTCATTACTTATCAACATTTGCGTTCGCGGATAACTATTTCTCTAAAGAAGATGCGCTGGCAGATATTGAGCAGATTTCACGAGGAATATCGAGCGTTTTTCACGAGAAAAAAATACGGCATAAAGTTTTTTCGTTGCCGTTTTTCTGCATGTTTTCTGGGGGTGCTACTGAGAGGAGCCTAAAAGATAAAAAAGGCGGCACAGTGATCGGTTCTATGGCTGATACGCCTCACCCTGTTGCCGGGGAGTTGGACACGGCTGAGCAACAGCTTCGCGATAGCTTTCTGAGTTTGGGCTGCCAATATTGGCAATACCGAGAAGATCGGCTTGGGATAAGAGTTGCATCTGTTGACAATGCAGCGAATTTATATCAGTGCAAAAAAAGGGGTTACACGCGGCATTCTGCACACGTAATTGATGACATTCCTGAGTTGAAGGAATTTGATTACCTGCTAATTGTGAACAATTTTTTCGTATCCGCGACATTGGCGAGAGCTGTGATTTCACTCAGTGGCCCGCCGCCAAGTTACAGTTCGGCAGCCATCTATGATCTGAAGGAAGAGAAGTTTGTTTGGGATGATTTCAGAAATTTAAAAAGTAAGTGTTGGGTATCTGGCGGTTTAGATGACTATCCAACAGTAAGGAAGCCTATAGGCGGTTTGGTGTGCGAGTAACAAGTTTGTTAGTGCGCTGCGAAGGGGTGTTCATGGCTGCTGGCGTAGCTGGTGAGGGCAAATTCGAACATTTACCTGAGAACCTTTATTCCGACCAAGATTCCCATTGGGTTACAATTTTTGCCTCCGTGCACAGTGGTGATGTCAGAGCGTCGCCTGCGTTGAACTGTTACACAACTCCACGGGAGGTGTAAGCAATGTTTAATTCCGTGAAATTTTTATCATGCGTCAGCGTGGTTTTTCTTTTCAGTGGTTGTGCTGTGCTCGACAGAGCCTTGTTGCCGAGTTCAGTTAAAACTGAAATCAGCTTAGAGGATGACCGGGTGGCCGTGGTAGTTGATGCCTGTCATTACTGGTCTACGTCCTTCGCCGCATACTTTTCTAAAGAAGATGCACTGGCAGATATTGAGCGAATTTCGCGTGGGATAGAGAGCGTATTCGACGAGAAGAAGATTGACTATAAAGTTATTCGATTGCCGTTCTTCTGCACTTTTACGGGGGGCTATCATGAGAAGAGCCTTAGAGATAGAAAAGGCGGCGAAGTGATCGGCTCGATGGAGAATGCTCCTCACTCTGTTGCCCGACAGTTGGATGAGGCCGAGCAAAAGCTTCGGGACAGCTTCCTCAGTTTGGGCTGTCAATATTGGCAGTACCGAGAAGATCGGCTTGGGGAAAGGGTTGTACCTTATGGCAATACAGCGAATTTGTACCGATGCAGGAAAAAAGGTTACACGCAATACTCTGCAAACTTGAAAAATGCTATTCCTGAGCTAGATGAGTTCGATAACATTTTGATTTTGCAAAATTTTCTTGTTTCAGCGACATTGGCGAGAGTTTTAATTACACTCGATGACGGCCCGCAGCCAAGCTACAGTTCGGCTGCCATCTATGATCTGGAGGAAGAGAAGTTTGTTTGGGATGATTTCAGAAATTTAAAAAGTAAATGCTGGGCATCTGACGGTTTGGATGACTATCCAACGGTAATGAAGCCTATTGGAGGTTTGGTATGCGAGTAGTGAGTTCGCTAGTTCGGTGTTTTTGGCGTTTCGCGTAGTTGGTGCGGGTGCTGTTGGAACGACGCCCGCGTTGGCTTGCGGGCGCATCCATCAGAGGCGATGTTGCGCAGCGACGAGCCTACGAGAAACGCCGTCTGGAATCGCCGAGCCGCGGAAGATTTTTGAGATCAGGCCCCGAAGGGGTGCCACACTCGGACGTGTGGCATTTCCCGCCGAGGCAGAACGCCCCGTCGGGAAACCTTCAAAAATCTGAGCAGTGAGGGAACCCGCAGGGCGATACAGCCGGTCGTAAAGTAGGATTTTTGCTGCCTTTTTGATCCTTCAAAAAGGACACTCGCCAACAAAGGGCGAAAGCCATGTTGCGATGTAAAACGCCGTTAGGCGAGCGGCAGCGACACCAAAAAAGCTACAACGTTCTAAGTCGCAAACCGCCTGAACTTAATCTTATGCGGCTCCGCATCATCCCCAAGTCGCTTCTTCCTATCTTCCACATACGCCGCATAGTTACCCGGAAACCACTCAACGTGACTATCACCCTCAAACGCCAGAATGTGAGTAGCAACACGGTCAAGGAACCAGCGGTCGTGCAAGATAACCACAATGCAGCCAGGAAAGGCGAGAATGGCGTCTTCCAGAGCGCGTAAGGTTTCTACGTCGAGGTCGTTGGTCGGTTCGTCAAGCAGGATCACGTTGCCGCCTGAGCGCAGTAGCTTGGCGAGGTGTACGCGGTTGCGTTCACCACCGGACAAGTCTTTAATGAACTTCTGCTGATCAGTCTTTTTAAAGTTAAAGCGACTGACGTAATGACGTGAAGGAATTTCGTAGTCACCGATCTGAATACGGTCGGCACCTTCAGAAATTTCTTGCCAAACGGTGTTCTCGCCGTTCAACGCGTCACGACTCTGATCGACCATCGCGAGATTTACCGTCGCACCGATTTCAATCGTGCCGCCGTCTGGCTTCTCAAGGCCGGCCATCATTTTGAACAGCGTGGTTTTACCGGCGCCGTTCGGGCCGATAATGCCGACGATGCCGCCGGGTGGCAGATCAAATTCGAGGTTTTCTA
>CAJQNE010000054.1 GCA_905479545.1 uncultured Gammaproteobacteria bacterium
TAGGCCATAAGAATAAATACTCAATATTTTCAATCACTTATAAAATTGGCAAGCTCCCTGCATAGTTATATATGACGGCACTACGCCGCACTATTCATTCAATCCAACAGGAGCAACCATGAATAAGGACCAAGCAGAAGGCAAACTAGACCGCGCTAAAGGCACCGTGAAAGAAAAAGCAGGTTCCGCGGTAGGTAACGAGTCATTAGAAGCGGAAGGTAAGGCTGATAAAGCTGAAGGCAAAATTCAAGAGACCTTTGGTGACCTGAAAGATGCTGCTACGGACGCTCTTGATTCAGTGAAGAAGAAGATTAAAGGCGCGTAGAGCGTAATTGATCTTGGTCGGTAACGACCATAAGAAAGCCCCGCCAGCGGAATCTGGCGGGGCTTTTATTTACTTAGAATTTCTGAGTTAAACTTCCAGATACTGCAGAATTCCCTCAGCAGCTTCACGACCTTCGAATACTGCGGTTACGACTAAATCTGAACCGCGAACCATATCGCCACCGGCAAAAACTTTGTCATTACTGGTCTGGAACTTTGGCTTACCGTCACACCCGGTTGCTGCGACGATGCGACCATCGGCATGTAGATCGATACTAAAGTCAGCCAACCACGAGGCAGGGCTGGGACGGAATCCAAACGCAACAATCACACGATCGCAGGCGATGGTGGTTTCCGAACCGGCTATAACTTCCGGTCGGCGACGACCGCGCTCATCAGGATCACCTAGTCGGGTTTTGACGACGCGGACACCGGCAACCTGTCCATCATCACCCACGATTTCAACAGGCTGGCGGTTAAACAGGAACTGAACGCCCTCTTCTTTAGCGTTCTCGACTTCTTTACGTGATCCCGGCATGTTTTCTTCATCACGACGGTACAAGCACTTAACGCTGGAGGCTTTCTGACGGATCGAGGTGCGATTGCAATCCATCGCGGTATCACCACCACCGAGCACCACCACGCGCTGACGACGCATGTCGATAAAGTCGCGTTGATTTTTCTCAATGCCCATTACCCGATTGATATTCGAGATAAGGAACGGCAGAGCATCGTGCACGCCATCCAGGTCTTCGCCGGGAAAACCACCCTTCATATAGGTGTAAGTACCCATACCCAGGAATACTGCATCGTATTCATCGAGCAGCTGCTGCATCGGAATATCTTTGCCAATTTCCACGCCTAAGCGGAACTCAACACCCATGCCTTCCATTATTTCACGACGGGTTTGCACCACGTCTTTTTCGAGCTTAAACGGCGGGATACCAAAGGTTAGCAGGCCGCCAATTTGCTCATACTTATCGAACACCACGGCTTCAACGCCATTGCGAACCAGAATATCGGCACAGCCCAAACCTGCAGGACCAGCACCAACAATGGCGACTTTCTTGCCAGTAGGCACTACATCGCTCATATCCGGGCGCCAGCCGGCTTTAATCGCTTCGTCGGTGATGTATTTTTCAATCGAACCGATCGTTACTGCACCAAAACCATCGTTCAGCGTACAGGCACCTTCGCAGAGACGATCCTGCGGGCAAACCCGACCACACATTTCCGGCAGTGAGTTGGTTTTATGACTGAGCTCAGCGGCTTCGAACAAGTTGCCTTCTTCAATCATTTTTAGCCAGTTCGGAATGTAGTTATGCACAGGGCATTTCCACTCGCAGTAAGGGTTGCCGCAACTGAGGCAACGACCGGACTGCTCAGCAGCATTTTCCCTGTCAAACTGACCGGAAATTTCATCCCATTTTTTAATGCGTATCGGCGCTTCAATTTTGGTCGGATCTTTACGACCGACGTCGAGAAACTGCATTGGGTTAGACATAATTCTGGCCCGATTTAATTGTTTAATCAGCCGATTCGGCGGCTGTAGAAAATTCGTTAGGCAGCCGCCGTAGCGACTGCACAAATAAGTTAACCCGCCGCCGGGCCTTACCCAACGACGGCTATGGGTTTAAGCAGCGCGGCGCAAGGTATTCATTAGCGACGAAAGCTCTGACGCTTTCGGTTTCACCAGCCAGAAACGCGGCAGGAAATCACGGAAGTCGTGCAAGATTTTCTTGGCCCAGTCGCTGCCGGTTTCTGCCACATGCTCTTCGATTAGCGACCTGAGGTAAGTCGCGTGCGCTTCCATGCTCTCGGCCGTTAGACGGTTAATATCGATCAGCTCATGGTTATAGCGATCCACAAACCGACGATCCTGATCGAGTACAAAGGCAAATCCGCCGGTCATACCTGCACCGAAGTTCAGGCCAGCTGGCCCCAGCACAGCAACCACACCACTTGTCATGTATTCGCAACCGTGGTCACCGACACCTTCAACAACCGCCGTAGCACCAGAGTTCCGCACGGCAAAACGTTCGCCGGCGGTGCCCGCAGCAAACAGTTTGCCGCCGGTTGCACCGTAGAGGCAGGTATTACCAATAATGCTGGTTTCGTTCGACTTAAACGCACTGTCCTTTGGTGGATAAACCACTAACTTACCGCCCGCCATGCCTTTACCCACGTAGTCGTTGGAATCACCTTCCAGCGTCATGTTCAGGCCCGTAGCGTTCCACACGCCAAAACTCTGGCCAGCAGTGCCGGTCAGCTTGATGTTAAGCGGTGCGTCCTTCATGCCGTAGTTGCCGTGGCGCTTGGCAATTTCTCCAGAAATGCGTGCACCAATCGAGCGGGACTCATTATCGACGACGAACTCATAGTCACCACCCGTCATACCCTCAATGGCGGGCAAAACTTCCTGAACCATTCGTTCGGCCAGAATACCTTTGTCGTAAGGATCATTCTGTGGCGCTAAACAAAACTGTGGCTTACCGGCTAAACCGGCGTCCGACAAAATCGGCGTCAGGTCGAGACGATTCTGACGATCAGTTTTGCCTTCAGCGATACTGAGTAAATCGGTTCGACCGATAAGCTCTTCAAGGCTACGAACGCCAATAGAAGCCATCAGCTCACGGGTTTCCTCAGCAATGAACTTGAAGTAGTTCATTACCATTTCAGGCAGGCCGATAAAGTGACGCATCCGCAAAACGTTGTTTTGGGTCGCCACGCCGGTAGCGCAGTTGTTCAGGTGACAAATGCGCAGGTATTTACAACCCAGGGCAACCATCGGGCCAGTACCAAAACCAAAACTCTCAGCGCCCAGAATGGCCGCTTTAATTACGTCTACGCCGGTTTTCAGGCCGCCGTCAGTTTGCACTCGCACTTTGTCGCGCAAATCATTCGCGCGCAGCACCTGATGGGCTTCTGAAAGGCCAAGCTCCCAGGGAGAACCGGCATAGCGCACGCTGGTAAGCGGGCTGGCGCCGGTACCACCGTCGTAACCTGAGATAGTAATCAAGTCAGCGTAAGCCTTGGCAACGCCAGCGGCGATGGTTCCTACACCCGGCTCGGATACCAGCTTCACTGATACCAGCGCCTCCGGGTTAACTTGCTTCAAGTCAAAAATCAGCTGGGCTAAATCTTCAATTGAATAAATATCGTGGTGCGGCGGCGGTGAAATCAGTGCGACGCCTGGCACCGAATGGCGCAGAGTCGCAATCATTTCATTAACTTTATGACCCGGCAGCTGTCCACCCTCACCCGGCTTAGCACCCTGGGCGACTTTTATCTGTAGCACTTCAGCGTTAACCAAATAGTGCGGCGTAACACCAAAGCGGCCCGAGGCAATCTGCTTGATCTTCGACATTTTCTCAGTGCCGAAGCGCTTGGGGTCTTCACCACCCTCACCTGAATTAGACCGGCCACCGAGGCGGTTCATCGCCACAGCCAACGCTTCGTGCGCTTCCGGTGACAATGCACCCAGCGACATACCGGCTGAGTCAAAGCGCTTGATAATATCTTCAATAGGCTCAACGTCATCAATGCTAATTGCTTCAGCATCGTTGATCTTAAACATATCGCGAAGTACCGAAGCTGGCCGGTCGTTTACCAACCGGGCGTACTCTTTATAAGCCTCGTAATCACTGTCCTGCACCGCGCGGTGCAGCGTTTGCACTACATCGGGGTTGTAGGCGTGATACTCACCGCCATGCACGTACTTCAGAATACCGCCCTGATCTAACTCTTTGCGGTGATCCCAGGCATCAGCAGCAAGAGCGCGCTGATCGGCTTCAAGGTCGGAAAAGTTTGCGCCCTGAATACGGCTGATGGTCGCGAGGAAGCAACGGTTAACCACTTCGTCGTGCAAACCAACAATTTCAAATAACTGAGCACCGCGGTAAGACGCAACCGTGGAGATACCCATTTTTGAGAGGATTTTGTACAGGCCTTTATTGATGCCTTTACGGTAGCTGCGTGCCAGCTGGGTTTTGCTGTGCTCATCGCCCGGCAGTTCACCCGTCCGGGTCATGTCGTGCAAAATTTCATACGACAGGTACGGATATATTGCCGTGGCACCGTAACCGATAAGGCAAGCAAAGTGATGCGAATCACGAGCGGTAGCCGTTTCGATAATCAGGTTGGCGCTGCAGCGCAAGCCAGCCTTAATTAGCGCGTGGTGAACCGCGCCGGTTGCAAGCATAGCGTGAACCGGCAGCTTGCCTTTCTGCGCGCCGCGGTCGCTTAGTATTAACAGCACATTACCGTTGTTTACGGCATCAATCGCTTGCTGACAAATGCTGGTGATCGCGGTTTGTAGGTCACTACTGTCATCGTAGTGCAGCGAAATAACGCAATGGTTAAAGCGTGAATCACTGGTGCCCAGCAAGCCGTAGAACTTCTTCTCACTCAGCACGGGTGAGTCGAGCACGATGCGGGTCGCCGCTTCAGCCGTCGGTTTAAAGAGGTTAGATTCGACCCCGAGGTGCGTTTTCAGCGACATGACAATCGCCTCTCGCAATGGATCGATTGGCGGGTTGGTTACCTGTGCAAATTGCTGGCGGAAGTTATCAAATACCGAACGAATTTTGGTCGACAACACCGGGAATGGCGTGTCGTCGCCCATTGATCCGGTCGCTTCCTGACCAGCATCGGCCAGGGGACGCAATACCTGATCACGCTCTTCGAAACTGACGTTAAACAGCTTCTGCAAACATTGCAGTTGCTTGCCGTCCAACGGCTTCGCAACTACATCAGTATCCGCCAAGGTACCGGCGAGACGAATAACGTTGTCGCGCAACCATGCTTTGTATGGATGGCGTGCGGCCAATTCGGTATCAATATCGTCAGGTAACTTCAGCTCGCCGGTGCTGGTATCGACGGCAATCATCTGCCCCGGACGCAACCGACCTTTAGCGACTACATCCTCTGACTTGTAGTCCCACACCCCAACCTCTGACGCCAATGTCATATGACGGTCTTTGGTCATTACCCAACGCGCCGGGCGCAGGCCGTTGCGGTCTAGCGTGCAAGAAGCGTAACGACCATCAGTAAGCACAATGCCCGCAGGGCCATCCCAGGGCTCCATGTGCATATAGTGATATTCGTAGAACGCCCGTAGATCGGGGTCAATATCATCGACGTTCTGCCATGCTGGCGGCACAAGCAAACGCATCGCCTGGAAAATATCGAGGCCACCGGCCAGTAATACTTCCAACATGTTGTCGAGGCTGGATGAGTCAGAACCCGACTGATTTACCAGCGGACCCAGCTCGTTCATATCGTTCGGTAGGCCCGGCGCCTGAAAGCGCGAGGCGCGTGCCATAGCCCAGTTGCGGTTACCGCGAATAGTGTTAATTTCGCCGTTATGCGCCAAATAGCGGAACGGTTGAGCCAACGGCCACTGCGGCGAGGTATTGGTCGAAAAGCGTTGATGGAATACCGCGATTGACGACTCTAGCCGCTCATCACGAAGGTCCAGGTAGAAGTTTGGCAAATCTACCGGCAGCATCAGGCCTTTATAGGAAATTACCTGCGACGAAAGCGCCGGCACGTAGAACATTTTATCGCGTGGGCGAATCACCAATTCGGCGCGACGACGGGCGAGAAACAGCTTACGCTGGAAATCGGCCTCAGCCATGCCATCCGGAGCATTGACGAACAACTGGGTAAAGCCCGGCAACGTGCGCTTAGCGATTTCGCCAAGCACCTCCGTATTTACCGGTAAGTCACGATAACCGACGACTTCGAGCCCTTCAGCTTCCAGCTTTTCCGCCAGCGTTCGCTGAGAGAACTCAGCGAGTTCTTTGTCAGGGTTCAGAAACAGGTTAGCGGCGCTATAGATAGCGGCCAGCTCAAAACCAGCTTCAGTAGCCACCGCACGT
>CAJQNE010000055.1 GCA_905479545.1 uncultured Gammaproteobacteria bacterium
CATTGGTACCGGATCTTTCCATCGGAACGCACTGTGCGCTTCAACGAAATGGAATACCACATGGATCGCGACCAGCTATTGGCGACAGTGAAAAGGGTACTTGAGCACGTTGAAAAGAACCATCAGGAAGTGTTCTACCCACTGGAAGTACGGGTGGTTAACGGCCACCAGGACGATGCCTGGCTGAGCCCGTTTTACAAGCACGCCTCGGCGTCTATTGCCGTGCACCGCTATTTCCGCGAAGACCCGTTGCCACTGTTCCGCAGCACCGAGCCGTTGCTTAAGGCGGTGGGAGGTAGACCGCACTGGGGCAAGATGAACGAGCTCGGCGCTCAGGACTTTGCCGGGTTGTACCCGAAGTGGCAGGACTTCCAGAAACTGCGGACGGAGCTTGATCCCCGTGGAACCATGCTCAACCCCTACCTAAGGCGCATCTTTGATGTAGCGTGAGATTGCGTAACATCAAATTAAAAAGCACAAATAACTAGATCAGTCAGGCAGGAAAACTTGGCAGGAGGAGCCATAATGAACACTCATAAACTTACCCGATCCTGGTCACCAGGAAGGCTGTTCGCCGCAGTGCTGTTGATCACATTGAGTGGCTGCGGCGGCGGCCATAGCAGCCCGGACGGCCCGGGCACGGCCGTCGATAATTCGGGTAATTCAGCCAATGAACAGTCGGTGGGTGATGGTATAGATTCTAGCCGTGCGATGTGTGTGCTCGAAAGCCCGTTGAATGACATCGGCGCTTCTGCTGTTATGGCGGTCAATGGCACGGTTTATACAAACGACCATCAGCCGGATGCTTCCGGTCCGCTGGAGTTACCTATTGCCAACCCCGGGCCACAACCTGCCGGTGCCTGCAATGGCAACAGCAGCTATCGATTTGGCAGTGGCATTTATGACACGACCGGCCCGATAGGCGGCAGCCCCACCGGCCACTCGGATTTGGTGGGTCATGTGCTTCCTCCGCAAGTACCAAACGGTATTCATACCCGCTTGTATGCTCGGGCGTTTGCCATCGAGTCTCCCTGCAATGGCAAGCGCGTGATGTTTATCTCCGATGATCACGGTTTCCCGTCTGCCTTGCTCCGGCAAGAAATTATCAACACTATTGCGGAGGATCCGGTTCTATCGAAATTCTACGATTCCGACAACTTTATGCTGTCCTCTACTCATACGCATGCTGGGACGGGTGGTTTCGGCGACGGGGCGGTTTTGCCAGCAACTCCTGACGGCACACCGCAAACGATTAGTGACATCTATGCGCTGGCAATAGGCCAAGGGGGGAGCGTTAATTATTTTGATTCCGATAATTTTCGGATCATAGTTTCTGGCATCGTCGAGGCTGCAAGGCGCGCTCACGCCAATATTGAGGCGCATACAGACCCTGAAGCCATCCGCATGTCCATTGGGGAACTACTCAATGCGAATCGCAACCGGGATCCCTTGGCGTATCGGCAAAACTCACCGTCGGAGCGCGCGCGCTATGTGGACGCGAATGGCAACGAGGTCAATGTCGATAAGCGTTTCGTTCAACTCGATTTTGTTCGCAGCAGCGGCAGTGCGGTTGGCGTGCTGAATTGGTTTGGTGTGCACCCAACGGCGATGGGCAACCACAACAGACTGGTTTCAAGTGATACCAAGGGCTACGCCTCGCTGGGCTTTGAAAAACTGATGGGTACCGTGTACGAGGCAGACAGTGGCAGTGCCGACAACTTCGTCGCCGCCTTTGCACAAACCGACGAAGGCGACGCCGTGGTCGATTTGTTTGTCTTCGATCCGGATGTGAATGGTAGTGATGCACCGGGCGATGGTGTGCCGTATCGAAATCGCTTTGGCACGGATGACCCCTACGAATTCAGCGACCCGGGATACGCTCTCGGATCGCAAAAGGCCGTGGAGGCTTTTGGTACTAAGGAACTGGCGCAGGCTCTGCAGCAGTTCGGCCAAGGCGACACGATTAGCGGGCCTATTGACTACCGTGCCTTTTGGGTAGACATGAGTGCTATCACAATCGATGATCCCGTCGTGCTTGATGGTCTTAGTTTCGCTGACCGGCCCGCTGCGCTTTACGCCGATAATCCAAAAACCACCTGCTCCAGCGGGGCCGGGCTCGGCTTCCTCGCGGGCGCACCCAACGGTTTTGGGGTGATCGCTGCCGGTAACGCTTGCATAGCGAGTGCGCCCGAGCCGTATCTCGACGACGCGCGTAACCATTACAACGGCCTATTTAATGGCCCAGGCTATTTCGCAGTGTTCACAGGCAACATGCCGAGCACGGTGCCCGTCGACGGCGTGCTCATAGCGGACACGGCCGCGCCGGTGCTATGTCAGCGCGCGACGATCGATCCTGAGATCGCCTGCCATAAAGAAAAGCCGGTAGTGGCCGACTACCCCTCTTTTTTGGCGCCTTTCCAGATTTTCCGCGTGGGCAACCTTGCGGTTCTTGGGCTGCCTTGGGAGGTCACAACTATGGCCGCGCGCCGCCTGCGCCAAACCGTGCTCGACGCGCTAGCTCCCGTAGGTGTGGATACGGTTGTTATTGCTGGCATGTCCAACGGCTATTTGAGCTACCTGACCACCCGTGAGGAATACAGCGCGCAGATGTATGAAGGCGGCTCCACGGTTTACGGCCCATGGCAATTGGCTGCAGTGCAACAGGAATCACGGCGACTGGCGCTGAGTTTGGCCAATGGTCAGCCTGCGCCGCAGGGGCCTGTTCCTGAGACACTAAGTACCGGCGATCCAGCGCCAATTACGACGGATCAGCCTGCTGATTTCGGCAATCTTCTAATCGACGCTAACCCCGAGTATCAGCAAGGCGACACCGTGGACGTGAGTTGGCAGGCTGGATACCCCGGAAACGATCCCAAGATCATGTCGTCCTACCTCTACGCCGAGCGCCGGGATGCTCAGGGCGGCTGGGATGTGGTCGCCACCGATAAAGACCCGGAACTGGTATTCGTGTGGCATTGGAGCCAGGACCCTGCCTTAGTGGCGCAACACACGGTCGATTCATCAACCGCACAAGCCATATGGACAATTCCGAATAATGCGCCAGCGGGAATGTATCGAATCCGCCACGAGGGCGTTTCTCGCCTGGATGCTAACCAAGAACCTGAGCCATACACCGGTATAACGAGTACTTTCAATATTGCTGGCAACCCATCTACTTGCCCATAACCTGGTCTGTAGTTTTCTTGGAGTTAAGCATGAACGGGCACAGTTCAATCGCATTTATTGGCGTCGTGCCTGGTGCGCAGATTGGGTGACACATAATGCAACGCAGAACTTTTTTACTCGGCAGCCTGGGGCTAGGCGCAGCCAGCTTATTGCTCGCTCGCCCGGGCGCGCAGGGTAACGGTGGACATAGCGGTTATTTTCAGCAACTGAGTGATTTGTTGAAAAGTGAAAACCTGACACGCCCGACCATTATTGTTGACCTGGACCGGGTTGATCACAATATCGCCGAACTCCGCAAGCATGTCGGGTCGGACAAAGCCTTTCGGATTGTCGCGAAGTCGATCCCGGTGCCCGGCTTAATTGACTATGCAATGCGTGAAGCGGAAACCCGGCGCTTGATGGTTTTTCATCAGCCGTTTCTCAACGAGTTGGCCGCAACTACCCCAGATACCGATGTACTCATGGGCAAGCCAATGCCGGTGGCCTCCGCGCAGCGCTTTTACCAGAATCTGCAACCCGGCTCGTTTGATCCTGCACGACAACTGCAATGGCTGATTGATAGTGAACAACGACTGGCGCAGTACGCAGAGCTTGCAGATGGCCTTGGGGTGAACTTGTTGCTCAATATTGAGATCGACGTCGGCATGCATCGCGGTGGCCTGAACTCAGCGCAGCAATTACATACTATGCTCGACAGCATCGCTGCCCACCCGCGGCTGAAGTTCGCTGGCTTAATGGGCTACGACCCACATGTTTCCAAAGTGCCCACGCTAATGGGACTGCAGGATCGTGAATTTGCTGCCGTACAAGATAGGTACAGGGCGCACAAAGACGTACTGGACAAGCACCCTAGCGGCCAGGTTGCAGATGAACTGACATTGAATACCGCCGGCAGCCCGACTTTTCGCCGTTGGCGAGATGTTAAGGGGCTAGCCAATGAGGTTTCTGCCGGTAGTGCGCTGGTCAAAGCCACTGACTTTGATATACCGGCGCTCGACACGCATCAGGCAGCGGTATTTATTGCCACGCCAGTGCTTAAAGCTAGCAAGGGGGTGCAAATGCCGGTCGTGCCTGCGGTAGGTCGGCTACAATCCCTGTGGAATCCCAACCGTGCTCGCACATTTTTCGTTTATGGCGGCTACTGGAAAGCCACGCCGGTGTCACCCGAAGGGCTAATGACCAACCCGCTCTATGGCCAAAGTACCAATCAGGAAATGCTCAATGGCAGCGAGGATGTTGACCTGGCGGTGGATGACTATGTGTTCTATCGCCCGACCCAAAGCGAGTTCGTTATGCTGCAGTTTGGCGATGTTCTGGCCGTGCGCAAGGGTGTAATAGAAGATGTTTGGCCAGTGCTAGCTCAAACCGCTTGAGGCATGCACTCCTATGTCCAATTCTGAACAACCCCACGCTTTAATCACCGGCGGCTCCAGTGGTATCGGTTGGGCATTGGCGTTGCTGTATTTACAACGTGGTTGGCGGGTTTCATTGCTGGCACGCAACCCGCAGCGCTTACAGCAAGCTCAGAAAAATTTAGCTGAAAGCAGCAAGCAAGAGCGAGATAACATTCTCATCTTGCCTGTGGATGTTGCGGATTCCGATGCTTGCCGTGTGGCCATCGACAAAGCGTGTGAGCAATTCGGTGTACCACAGGTTTCGATCTTTAGTGCGGGCATCGCCGTGCCGGGTTATTTTACAGAGATCGACAGCCAGGTGTTCGAAGACACCATGCGGATTAATTACTTCGGTTCACTGCATTGCGCGCAGGCCCTGGTGCCACATTTACGCAATGCAGGCACTGGCGCTTTGGTGTTTATTTCTTCTGGTGCCGCCTTGTTCGGGTTGTTCGGTTATTCAGCTTATTCGCCCAGTAAATTCGCGGTACGTGGTTTGGCCGAGGTGTTACGTGCAGAACTTGTGGGGCAGGGCATTCAGGTAAGCATTGCCTTTCCACCGGATACTGATACAGCACAATACGTGGCTGAAAATCTAACCAAACCTGCGGAAACTAAAGCCATCACCGGTTCTGCCGGTTTGTGGCAAGCGGAGGTGGTGGCCCGGGCTATTGCCAAGGGCATTGATAAGGGAAAGTTTTCCATCGTGATCGGTTTAGAATTACGATTGCTGGCGCGGCTACAAAGCCTACTGTCGCCGCTGCTCAATTGGTGGCTTGACCGTACGGCTGCGAAGGTGCAGCGTTAAAGCTGCTGATGCGGAGCCTAGCGCTGAAAATATTGACCGGAATAAACGAGCGACGACATGAGTAACAACGAACTAAAAATTTGTATTGTTGGCGCTGGCAGTATTGGCTGCTATATCGGGGGGCGGCTGGCCGCAACCGGCAGTGATGTGAGTTTTATTGGGCGTCAGCGTTTGGCGGGTGAAGTTCACCAGCATGGCTTGCATCTGACCGACTATCTCGGCGGCGATTTGCGAGTCAGTCCCGACCGGACCAATTTTTCGACTAAACCCGATGCGCTTGCCGATGCGGACCTGATACTGGTAACAGTGAAATCTGCGGCTACTGCTGAAGTGGGCGAGATGTTGGCGGCTCACAGCAAGCCTGATGCGGTTGTAATTAGCTTTCAAAACGGTTTGAACAACGCCGACGTACTGCGTGAGTCGCTGCCGCAACACACGGTGTTGACGGGAATGGTGCAATACAATGTATTGAATCGCGGCGAGGGCCGCTTTCATCAGGGCTCCGAAGGCGGCCTGGAAGCGGATGAACACGAGGCGTTGAAACCCTTCCTGCCGGCATTCGAGCAAGCCGGATTGAATCTTGAGTTGCATGCCGATATGCGGGCAATTCAGTGGGCGAAATTATTGCTGAACTTGAATAACCCGGTGAATGCGCTTTCCGGACTGCCGCTCAAGGCTGAGCTGTCGCAACGCAGTTTCCGGCGTTGTGTGGCAGCAGCGCAGGCGGAGTGTTTGGGGTTGCTCGACGAGGCAGGTATTACGCCGGCTAAACTAACGCCGCTGCCGCCTCACTGGCTGCCGAAGTTGCTCTGTGTACCGGATGGGTTATTCAAGCTTTTGGCTAACAAGATGCTGGCTATTGATCCACTGGCGAGATCCTCGATGTGGGAAGACCTGGAAGCCGGGCGCCGTACCGAAGTTGACTGGATTAATGGCGAAGTGATCAAGCTTGCCGGGCAGCAGGGCAGAGCCGCACCGGTAAATGCCAAACTTATTCAGTTGATCCGCGAAGCCGAGAATGGTGGCAAACGGGATTGGAGCGGAGACGAGTTGCTGGCTGCATTACGGTGAAACGGGTCCGGCAACTGTCCTTTTGAACTGAAGCCAGTTTCCCGGTTCTTACATCGTTCATATTCAACTGAGCGGCGTGCCAGAGCTTGTTTTGTTCGATAGCGATGAGGCTAGGTTAACAATTGGCTACCCCAGCCTCAAAACGTTAGCCTTCGTCTTCTTCCATCTCACAAGCATCACCGACATGATCACCGTCTTCGTCAGCCTGATCGGGGTTGGCATGGAACGGACAGTTGTCATCACCATCGGACAATTCGTCCATGTCGGCATCAGGAATGACGTTGGCGTACTTCACTTCAAATTGGCCACCGGTGACTGAATAGCTGGCAGCATTAGCCGCTGCAGATTCAGCAATGGTTCCTGAGAACGTGCCGGAGAAGCCATCGGCATTCGCTGACGTGACGTTAATCGTGCAGTCGTTACCAAATTCACTCGAACCAAACGGCGATTCATTGCGATCCAGAATAATGACCGGTGAATCTTTGCCCGGCTCACTGCCGCTGTTATTACAGCTATAAGTGCCAACCTGTGGGTTAATAAAGCTTACGGTCCACGATTCTGTGTGGTTGTAGAGGTTTTGCATATTCACTGCGGAGC
>CAJQNE010000056.1 GCA_905479545.1 uncultured Gammaproteobacteria bacterium
AGCAAATGCCAACTATCGTCTTCAGCAACAAGATTTACAGACAGCTATGAGTATCGCCAATGATATGTACTCGCAACGCAAAAAAGCGTTACGTCAGCTGAACGCAGCAACACGTAACTAGGACTTCCCCAATGGATATGGACTATTACGCGTACGGAGCGTTTGCCGAAACCGTGTCGGCATTTCAGCGAATCGCGTTGATATTCAGCGATGACAGCTACATGATGTTGGCTAGTGTCCTGGCTATGGGCTCTATCCTGGTCGCAACATTTATGTTGGTTGCAAAAGGCATGAGTGGTAGCCAGGTCAACCCGGTCGGTTTCTTCGTTCCCCTATTGGCTGGCCTGGCCATCTTCATCGGCGGGGTCGTACCGAAAAGCACAGTGTTCGTTTTTGACCCGGTTAAGAATGACAATTTAGCCGTACCTGGCGTGCCTAACCTGATTGTGTTTGTCGCCGGCACACTCAATAAGTTTGAACGCCTCATTGTCGAAATTGTAGATACCGCGAGTGCTACGGCTTACGGCGATACCGCAGGTCCGATCACGTTCAATCTGCTATTGAATAGCACCAGAGCTGAGATCACAGATGTAAATATTCAGCGATCGCTGGCTTCGTACTACGAGGACTGCGGCACGTTTGCACTGCAGACAGGTTTGAATGGGGTTACTCATCAGGAACTACGCCGTAACACAGCCGATTTGAAAGACACGTTTCAGAAGTTTGTCCACGATGGAATTTACACAACTTTTTATCCCCCCGGTGGTGGCCAAGGCCAAGCGGTTAGCTGTCGTGTTGCCTGGGAAGGTCCGGCAGGAAACGATGGGCTCTTGGCATCAATTGAATCAGCGTTAACATTCGCTGATATGCAATCTCAGATTTGCCGAAAAGCCGGTTTTGATCCAAACCAAGCCGTTCAGGCGAACCGCTGCGATGAAGAAATTGGCGCTGCAATGAATCTATACGGTGTTGGTGCCGCTGGTTCCGAGGTGTTTTTACGCAGCGTGACACTGGCTAAAGCTGTGGCTGAAACCCTGCAAAATGAAGAGTATTCACCAGGACAAAGCCAACTCGTTAACCGTCAAATTATGGCCGAGGGTTTTGGCTCTGCAACAGCGATGAATGAGTGGATACCTAAAGTTCGCGGTTTTATGTTGGCGTTTGCGTTAGGCATTGTAGTGGTTACTTGCCTATTCATAATGACTCCCATTGTGGGGCGGGCACTTGCCTTAATTGCCGGCCTTTTTGGTTGGTTGATGATCTGGGGAATTACTGACGCCATAGCATCACAGATGGCCTTCGACGCAGCGGCTAATGCTTTTGATGAAATGTCCCGCTATAGAATGGGCATTGATTCTTTCCTGGCAACGCCGGAAGCCTCGGTGAAAGCACTGGGTATTTACGGCAAAGCCCGCGGCACAGCGATGATGATGGCCACGGTGATTAGCGCTGCCCTATTTAAATTTGGAGGCTATGCGTTTACTCAAGTAGCAAACAACTGGCAAAGCCATCTGGACCAGGCGGGAGAAAGGGCTGGCCGTCAATCAGCCCTTCCTGAAGAACGCGCTGCATTACTATCCTCACTCATGGGTGCGCCTGGAGTCGAAGGCGTGTTAGCCCAAAACGGCTTTGGTAACGCCGCCTACGGCGCGGCGCAAGGTCGTATGGCCTCTGTCGCCTCGGCCGAACAGACTATTTCAAGTTCGATGGGTTCTGGCCAATCGGCACATTCCACAGTAAGTGGGATGGGTCGTACTGAAGCGGCATCTAGAATTGGCCAGCACCGGGGGCGTGAGGATGCCGGTACCCGTCACGGAACTACTGCAGAAGAGACCAGTGAAGCGTCAGCTAGACACGACTCCGGTATGGCAACCACAGGCTCACTGGCTGAAAAAGGTCAACTAAGCCTGATGCCGAATGGCTCGTTGAGTGCTGCAGAATTCAGGGGTGCAATGAAAGGTGCTGAAACGGAAGCATTCCTGGGTGTTTACGACCGTATTAACGGCACAGAGGTAGCTGCAGGCAGAGATAACATTACTCCCGACGGCTTACTAAATACCGGCAACTTTATGCAAGCACAGTCCCAGGGTATGGCTTCAGCATCAAAAGGCGACGTCGCTGCTGTCACCCAAAATTATGAACAAGCCGGACTGAAAGCAATTGCCGCTGGTGAATTCCTTGCAAACAACAATGGGGCTGCAGAGCATATTGGTGCTACTGGCGAGCTTCGCAGTCTCGTTGGCTCAGATGCTTACCGAAATGCCAACGACGTGTTGGGGCGTAATTTAATGACACAGGGAGAGGAAGTTGGGCATGCCATGCGAGCTGAAACCGCAAGAGCCCTTGATGATGGAACTGATCGATACGCGATGGCACGTGAGCTGACGCAACAATCCATTGGATCTCAAATTGCCGATCTGGATCAGACACGAATGCTAGCTGGCATTCTGGGCGTTGAGTCGAACAGCCCGAGTGAGATTGCGGGTGTTAAATTGGCTCAGTCATCTACTGGATTACATTTGCCTGTTACAGAATCAAACATAGAGCAATTGATGCCCCGTCTGGAGGCTGCGGGACTTTCAGCTGATGGGGCAAGCGAGCTTAGAGAAGCCGGGGCTGGAATGATCACTTTCACCATTGACCCTGCAACGAATGAAATAACTTCGCTGCAGGCGCAGACCGGAGCCAGCCTATCTGACAACAACCTGGTATCCACGACTTCAGGCTTTACTCAATCAAATCTGAACACCTATACAGCCGATAGCTCGACATCTGTTAAGTCTGGCTATAGCGCCGAAAACGCGGTATCCGTAAGTGCAGGAGCGAACTTGTTTGAAGGTGAGTTCCTGGAGTCGCAGGTAACACGCTCATACGATGGCGATAAAGAAATAATAACTACCAATTCTGGAGACTTAATGTCGCTCGGCAATAGTGTCGGGGAATATTTAAGCGGGCAAGGCGTTACCGTAACTGCATCGCAGGGTCACGCTTATATCGATTCCAACGGCGCTAGCGGTAACTTAGGTGTTGGAAATTCCATGGCTGGCATTATGGGACAACTTGGTATTTTCAGAAGCCTCACCGATCAAGACCGGACTTCAGCAGAAGCCAGTATCAACGGCAACCTGTTGGTTGGTGCGGCCATTGTCCACGATGCCCGCATCGAAGCGGTAAATGAGTTTGCCGATAAAATCGGCTATGAATCGGGTTTTCAGCTCGCTGCCGAGGGCCTTGGCCCAACTGGGTTCGATGCAGCACTGGCAGAAAAGGGTTACACCAGAGATCAATTTGATAGCGAGGTTGCCGGGAGGCAAGCTGAAATTATCGAGCAAAAAACTGGGCGGGCGCTTTACAACCTTACCCAAACAACCGGTGATGCCAGAGACAAAGCCGGATTGCCTGACTGATGCGGATTAACTACGGAGTATCGCTGAGTTCGCTAGTCCAAACGCCATGTGCGTCCAGATTGGCTGACCGAAGGGCATCTGCCGCACCGTTGGGAAGCAATCCAGCATCTTCCGGAACACTTTCAGTTTCAGGAAATAAAGCGTTAGCCAAAGCAGCTATTGAGCCAACAGCAATAGCAAATGACCACCGCTCGGCCGCCTCGCCGCCCAGCAAAAATAATACAACCGCAGTTGCCAGGCCAGCTACGCCTACGCTTACTGACAATACTATTTTTCTGTTAGTGGCCATCAGATTACTCCAACCGATTTACGACCTAATAAATTCTATCACACTGAGTCAAGAGAGATTTTTCATGAAAATACTGTGTTCCTTGAAAGCAATTATCGTTACTGGATTGTTTGTCTTCGCCCCGCTTCAGACAGCAACGGCCGGAAACGCCAACTGCAAAGTTGTCACCGCTATGCAGCCTGCACAATTCCAGGCTTTAGTGAACCGAGAGTTAGCGAATGGTAATCGCGAAGTAGTTGGATCTAGTTTGACTAGCGGAAAGTCCGGAATGCTTTATTACGCGCTGATCTGTGATGCCTAAGCTCGCCCTGTTTACGGCGGCGATGCTTCTGGCGTTCAACTCTGTAGCCGAAGAAACCTGTTGGCAACAAGCGGCTAACCGCTTTGACCTTCCCGCGAGTTTAATTCGGGCGGTGTCGTCAGTTGAAAGCTCACACAATCCGAACGCCGTAGCCCACCCACCAAATGGCACAATTTCAATTGGAATGATGCAGGTAAATTCGTGGTGGCTTCCAAAAATAAAGGCGTTTGGGGTCAGCAAGTCAGATTTGTACGACCCTTGCACTAACGTAATGGTCGGATCCTGGATACTATCTCAGGAAGTACAAAGGTACGGACTGACCTGGCGGGCCCTCGGATCTTATTATGCTGGTCCAATAAACAAAAAAAACGAGCGATGGAAGCGCCCACATTACCTCGAGTACGCCACGAAAGTTATTGACCGTTGGCGATACCTTCAGCAACAAAATATGGAGGGCTAATGTATGTGGCACTTTGGCGTATCGAGTGAAGCTGCCGAAATGGTAGATTCCTGGCCGGATTATATTTCCGCTGGCAGCTTCATTTCAGAGCGAATTAGAAGATCACGAGGAATGACTCCCTCTTCGGAAGAAGAGTCTCAGTGGTTGGATAACTTAGCTTTTTTCACCTGCAACAGCCCTCTTCCCAAAACACCGACTGCGGCGAGAGAGTCAATACGCTCAGCAACCGGCCTGGAAGCCGAGTGTGTTCTGCTCGCTGGCCGAATTACCATTTCCGATAACGATTCATCGAAGTATCCTCTTCACGAGGTTCAACTTTAGCTTGCCTGCTGACAAGGGGTTCTACCCCGTAAAAACAGACCGTAGGGAGTCTGGGTTATACCCATGTTCGAGATGTACGGTGATATATGGTTCAGAAACCGTTATGGGGATATGACGATTTATGGACACTTTGTCGGGCAATTATTGAGTTTGAAAGCCATCGTGCTTAATAACACTAAGAGAAACCGGAACAACAAAAAGTACCGTGATGGTGGCGGTGACTAACCCACCAACCAGCACCAGTGCCAAAAGCTGATAGATATCGAAACCCGGCACTACTAGCTTGATTTTATGGCGCTCATTTTGTGATTAGCTGCCAACGATGTTCTTCAGGGCCGTAAGGTTGTTTAGTCACCAGCGGTAGTCGCTTGTTTTTTGTATAGAGAACTTTTCGGCGGCGCCAGAATCAAGCGGCTGGGTTCAGCACTGCGGTTGCTTGTACAAAAGCTCCAACCCGCCATTTTTATGGTTCGACAATTCAATTTTACCGCCCAGTCGTTGAGCAATTTCGGCGCTGATCGCTAAACCCAGCCCATTGCCTTCAGTTACGGCGTTTTGGGATCGATAAAACGGTTCCATTACACTTTGTAGTTCGCTCGCAGGTATTCCTGCTCCGCTATCTGTCACACGAAAGATAGCCAATCCAGCATTGGCGGTTAGGCTTATATCAACTTTACCGCCCGGCGGGGTATAGCGGATGGCGTTATCAATGGCGTTGCGTATCAGTTGTGCGAGTCGTCCCTGTTGGTCAAGTAGCTTCAAATCTACTTGCTCAGTTACACCTAAATCCACTTGTCCAGCCTCTGCCAAAGGGAATAAATCGGCTATTACTTCTTTAACAACCATGTTCAATGAAACAGCCTCCAAAGGCGTTTTGTGGTCACTTTGCAGTCGGGCGAGGTCAAGCAATTGATCGACCAAGCGGCTTAACCGCTCCATGCCTAGTTGAAGGCTTATCTGACGCTCGCGTTTCTCCGCCTCAGAATTGGCTTTGGCGGAATTTTCGACCATTAGCGTCAATGCGGCCACGGGAGTGCGCAGCTCGTGAGCTGCGTCGGCAATAAATCGATATTGTTTCTGCATAGCTTGTTGAATACGCTCGATTAGGGCGTTTATAGAAGAAACAAACGGAATGATTTCGTCGGGCAACCCCTCTGCGGAAATCGTTTCGATTTGCGTTGCGTCTTGTCGGTCGAGACTTTTGGCCAAGTTCTTTAGTGGCTTGAGTCTATTACGGATAATGAAATGCACGATGAGCAACATGCTTATAACGAGCAGAGCCATGGGGTAGAGCACGGTTAAGCTGCTGGCGATAGCTATTTCGTTACGCAGTTCGGTTTGTTGCGCTAAGGCATAACGGCCTTTATCCAGCGTTGAGTGAACGACAAGTGCCCGCCACCTATCGCCTTGAATGCTAACCGTTTGAAAACCAATTTTAAGCGGTTTTTTCAGATCGAAAAATGCTCCCGGCAAAGCCTTGTCGAGGCGGTGAATAACAATAGTTTCGTCATCAATTTGGTCGTCAAACCGTGGTGATTCTATTACCTGACCGATGTTAACCAGTTTGCCGATTTCTTCCAATGTATCGTCTTGTAAGTCACGGACTTCAAAAAAACTCAGCACGCCAACCGCGAGACATGCGGCTAATACTAGCAATACCGTGGTGGAAATAATCCAAAGGCTAAGGTCGTACTGTATTGAGTTTCCGCGTTTCACTTACTCACCATCCAGCCGAGGCCTCTGACGTTTTTAATTGCCGATTTCCCCAGTTTTTTTCGCAAACTGTGAATCGTGAATTCGATGGCATTGCTGGATACTTCTTCG
>CAJQNE010000057.1 GCA_905479545.1 uncultured Gammaproteobacteria bacterium
AAGAATATCAGCGGTATTGTCAGCAACAATGGTGTTGGTCAGATTAATGGTTGCACCGCTGGTTTCAGTAATTCCGGTTTCAATACCGGCGCCACTATTATTCGCCACTGTGGCATTAATCAGTGTTACGACAGCCGTTGAGCCATCCTGGCTATAAATACCAGCACCTTCATCCGCTGTGTTACCCGAAACGGTGCTGTTATAAACGTCGGTGGTCGAGCTAGCGTGGTTCCACAAACCACCACCTTCGTTAGTCGCGGTGTTGTTTGAAACGGTGGACTGATCGACCGTTAAGCTACCCGCACCCGTTACGTGGAAAGCGCCGCCATTACCAGGGTTGCTACCCGTGCTGTTGCCATCCATGGTGACCCGGGTCAGCGTTGTTGTGGTCGCAGTAACGAGGGCATTGTCTTCAATAGCGCCACCGGCACGAGTTGCACTGTTACCCGTGAGGCTGGAGTCGGAGACGGTAAGCGTGCCACCGTTATTGAGAATGCCGCCACCCGAACCCGAAGTGCCGTTGGCAATATTGTTGGAAATGATTGTCGGGCTGAGCGTGATTGTAGTGCCCCCCTGTTCAACACTGTTCCCGTCTTCATCCAGGCCAATTGACGGCCCGGTAGCCGTAGCGGTACCCATTACGATCAGCTCGCCACCATCGTTAAAAATACCGCCGCCGCCGGTATCCGCGTCGTCACCCATCGCCATATTGCCGTCGATGACTGATGCCGCAACGGTCATTGTGCTACCAGCAAAATTCCAAAGCGCGCCGCCTTCACTGGCGGCAATGTTGCCACTGAACATTGAGTCGCTGATGTTCATGATGCCGCCCATACCGGTAATGTGAATAGCACCGCCGTTACCCGGAGCTGCTGTGCCCTCTGGCCCGGCAGTGTTGTTGTTCATCGTTACATTGCTAATGGTAACCGTGCCGCCACTGGCGATGTCTTCGAGTGCACCACCCGCGCGGTTCGCGGTATTGCCGGAGACAGTGCCGCCGCTCACAGAGAGTGTGCCGCCATTGTTGATAATGCCGCCACCTGAACCAGATGCGCCGGTTGCGGTGTTGTTGTCAACGGTTGAGTCAACCACGGTCATGTCGCCGCCTTGGTTAAACAAACCACCGCCGCCGCGGTTAGATTCAGGGCCCTGACCTTCATTGTCAGTAATGGTCGCGCCGGTGATGGTTGCCGTGGTGGTCCACAAACCACCACCTTCACGAGCAGCGATATTGTTGGTGAAGCTACCGCCGCTAACGGTGATTTCGCCACCGCCAACGTGAACAGCGCCGCCGTTACCCGGACGCGCAAAAGTAGTACCCACTTCATTGCCGTCCATGGTGACGTTGTTCAGCGTAACGGTACCGCCGTTGTCTTCAAGGCCACCGCCCGCGCGGTTAGCCAGGTTGTTAGAAATGGTGGAATCGGTAACGACCAACGTGCCGCCGGCGTTATTCAGAATGCCGCCACCAGACGCACTACCCGTGCCGTCATCGTCAGTAATAGCCAGGTTGCCGGTGATGGTGGCGTTAACCACCGTCATGTCGCCGCCCTGGTTAAATAAACCTGCGCCGCCTTGGTTGGCCTCTAAGCCCAGCGCTACGTTGTCGGTAATTGAAGTGCCATCAACTGATGAAGTTGCAGCAGCCCACAGGCCACCGCCTTCGCGGCCGGCCGTGTTGCCGGTGATGCTGCCGCCCGTAATAGTGACGCTGCTGTCGCCGCCTTGGTGCATGCCACCGCCGTTACCGGGAGCATTGTTGACGGTATTGTTCGAGAGCGTGGAGTTGGTTAGCGTAACCGTACCGCCGTTGTTCTCGATACCACCGCCTGCGCGGTTAGCGCTGTTGGCGTTAATCGTGGTGTCAGTTACCGTGAGCGTTGCACCGGTACTGTTAAGAATACCGCCACCGTTACCGGCTGTACCGTTCACTCCATTCAGCGCAATGGTGCTGTTGTTAACGGTTAGCGTGCCAGCGTTAAAGACTGCACCGCCGCCTTCACCGGCGGCAGCGCCGGTAGCTACGTTATTGCTAAGAGTTACACTGTTTAGCACCGCTATCGCGCCGCTATTAACTTTTATGGCACCGCCATTAACAGTATCGCCGCCGTTGCGAGTCTGGGCCTCTTTAATTACACCACCCAAAGGCTCGGTTCTGCCGTTCTGCAGTATCAGACTTTCCAGCGTCACCGTTTCGGTACCGCTAATAGAAAAAATTCGCGACTGCGAGTTGCCGTCAATCGTACCGCCACCGTTGATGGTAGTCAGACCAGACACCGCCAGCTCGCCTTCCGTTAGCGGGTAGGTCACCGCGCCAATCGTAATCGTGTCGAGGCTGGTTTCGCCCGCCGCGCATCACCTACTGTGGCATTCGTTGAAGCAGCGGTAACAGCCTCGCGAAGCGATATCGCGCCGTCGACGGCGATATTGTCATCGGCAGTAGTTACGGTGTAGTTGGTAGCTGCTGCCGGCATTGCTGTTAAGCCAGCCGTCAGCGCCATTGCAGTTAGCAGCGGCAACCGTGCCGTGCTGCGCAATGCCTGTTTGGTATCTGTCATCGTTTTCCCCTGCATAAAATAAATTGGGTGAAAGTAAATCGAGTTAGATTAAGCCGAGCACCAGATGCTCGCTCGCTAATTAAGCGAGCAGTCATTTATATAGAATGTGCTAATACTTATCTACCGCTTTGTGGGATTTTTTATCCATTGTAATGAACCCGTCCCGGCAACTGACCCGTCGCACGAACACCTAGCGCGGTTAACTGAGCTTTTAAATTAATGACTGCGCCTGCCGTTGCCGCTAAGCTCAACAAGCTGTTACGCGCCTTAACTGACTTTCTCTGCTAACAAACTAATACTTCATGTTTGAAACACCCTTGATTCCCGACGTTGAATTCAGCGATAACGCCAACCAACGCACACCCTGCGTGCTGGTACTCGACTGCTCTACTTCAATGATTGGCGACCCCGTAGACCGGCTGAACGACGGCTTGGCGACGTTTGAAAACCATCTGAAAAATGATCCGGTAGCTGCGCTACGGGTACAGGTACTCACCATCTGTGTTGGCCGCAACGACAATGTTGATGTGTTGCATAACTGGGTTGATGCCATCGACTTTAAAGCGCCGTTTGTAGAAGCCAATGGCACTACACCATTGGGTGCAGGCATGGATATAGCGCTGCAGCTGGTTGAGCATCAAAAAGCGGTGTACGACAGCAATGGCGTTTCCTCGACCCGGCCGTGGATATTGCTAATTAGTGACGGCCGACCTACCGACGACCACTGGCAGCAGGTAGCGGCCGAATGTCGCGTAGCGGAGCAAAACAATCAAGTCGTAATATTCCCGATCGGCACCGAATCAGCCGATTTAAAAGCCCTTAGCCTATTCTCTAACCGCCCGGCTAAGCGCTTACGCGGGCTCGATTTTCGCGAGTTATTCGTCTGGCTGAGTCGCAGCATGAGCGCGGTTTCCAGTTCGGTACCCGGCGACCAAATTATTCTGCCCGATGCCAATTGGGAAACGATTGATATTTAGGCCATGAACTCAGCCATAAACTCAGCTATGACCCCATCATTACATCTACACCATGAGCCCCGCCATGAATGCTAATAAAGCCAACCTCTGGCGCATTACCGGCGCTGCCGTAACCGGTCAGGGCCACATAATCCACCAGCAACCCTGCCAGGATGCCTGGCACGCCCACGCCGATGGCGACTGGTTGATTGCCGCAGTAGCAGACGGCGCGGGCAGCGCCAGTATGGGCCGGGAAGGTGCTGCCCACATCGTCCATGCACTCGGCAGCTTCCTGCGCAAATGCCTGGCTACTGCTACCGACAACAGCGGCTACGACAATGAAGAATTTGCCGACTACTGGGCCGCGCAAATAAAGGCGGCCATTGCCGTCGCCCGCAACCAGCTTAACGATGGCCGCCTGCACAAAGAACTAAGAACCGGAACCGTAAAAAACGCCAATATCCACGATTTTCACTCGACCATTGTTGGCGCAGTCTGCAATGCCAAGCACGGCCTGATTTTCCATTTAGGTGACGGCTTCGCTGCCGCCGACAATGGCAACTGGTCGCCGGCCAACACGGTTAGCAAACCGGAAAACGGCGAATATGCCAATGAAACGTTTTTCTATACTCAAACTGATTGGTTAGACCACCTACGCTTCACCGAACTGACTGAACGACCCGAATCGCTATGGTTAATGACTGACGGTGCCGCCAGCTTCGCCGCCGATGGCCACAACACCGGGCTGGACGAAAAGTTCGCCGAGCCGGTACATCGCTACCTAAGCGACCACCCCGATCCCGTACTGCGAACCCGGGCGCTAGAACAAACCCTGAGTGCCGACGCCACCAACCACATTACCCACGACGACAAAACGCTGCTCTGGTGTAGCCCTTGCGGGAAATAGGGTCTAATGCGGATTAGTTATCTACTACCCGTGACTGCCCCTAAACGTAGTCTTTACAGTGCAGTGTGGACTTTGAGTTTGACAACAGCAGTTTTTCGTTGTTATTTATACGCGCATCAAAATGGTACTTCCGCTTTTAGTTAACCATCTGGATTAGCAAAAATATCCGTTCGTGCTGAGCCTGTCGAAGCGCATGCTACAGGCCTTCGGTAGGCTCAGGCTGAACGGTTACGCTGTGATCAAGCGACTTTGGTACGCCGGTGGCCGCGAGAAAAATAAGCAAAATAGTTATTAGAACTATAAAGGCCGTAAAGCCCCATGAAACGACCAACTTGAAGAGGAGATCACTCGCTGATGCCGCTGCAGATTTATTCCTTCGGTAACTCCCGAAATTACCGCGTTGATGAGGGTGTGGCCGTTGATTACCACGTGGCGCACTGTTAGCCAAACCTGGGTAGCGACTTAAAATCGCGTTGATACTGATTCGTTTTTCGCGCCGTAGCCGCTTATCTAGCCGGGCCATTAGCTTAGGCTTTAAGACTTTTTGCAGCCTTCTCGCCTCACGGCGTTGCCGCTCTATCGCGCAGTGGCCGCATTGCTTACCTGCGTAAATAGCGTGATCGGGGTTGCCCCGGCAAGCCTGTAGCTGCTGGCTATCCGGCTCAGCGTAAACCGCCAACGCCGCCAGCCATTGCTGGGCGGTCGGCCGGCTTTCGCTGGTAAATGCGGCATCAAATAGCTTACGTAGCGACGACGGTAAATGGCCATGAATGCTCCACGGCGACGGTCGCATTTGTGGGTTGGGCTCAGTTCCGTAGGCATACAGCCCTTCAGCAATGCGTAGCTGATTGCTATTGATTCGGGCGGCGCGTTTACCGGGCACACCCTGAAACGGATGCAGGCCACGATTAAGCAACTGAAACAAAATAACCGCCAGAGCGAAGTGATCCTGCTCGATACCCTGTTGCTCGGGGCGCTGTTTGGCCCGCCAGGCTTCGGGCGCAATATAGTCAGCCGTAAACTGGTGTGCAGGATAACTGGCCCCGGCGCTGTGCACGCTAAAGCCGTCACAATCCAACAGCACCACCAAGGGCGTAGTTTTGTAGACGCTGATATTCGCCGGCTTCAAGTCGATGATGTGATAGCCGTGAGCGTGAAGCGCGACCACCGCTGCGGCCAGACTATGCGCTACCTGCACGACAAATCTATAGTCAGCGGGTAACCCATAGGCTCGCTGGGTTTTCTCCGACAGCAAGGCGTCCAGCGTCACTGCGCCTTTGAGATCGACCATCGGCATGGCGTAACCCACACAATCGTCACCGCGATAGAGCAAACCCAATGGCCAGGCCAACTGTAAGTATGGC
>CAJQNE010000058.1 GCA_905479545.1 uncultured Gammaproteobacteria bacterium
AGGGTGGGTTACTCGGTCGATTTGATCGGTAACTATGTGGATCTCTAATGTGGGCGCAGCAATCAGGCGTCAACCGTATTGGCGTAACGTCCTAATAGCAAAGTCAGAATTGTTCGGCTGTAGATTGTAAGGGTCAGTTAGAAGCTAACCCTAGCCCCTACTCTCAGGCCTTTGATCAACAAAGAATCGATCCTCGGCAGACCGAGCTCAAGCACGTCATCCGATTCCAGACCCTTGTGCTCTACCTGTGAAGGATGGTGACGACCATCTCTACCAAACTGGTAACGGCCTTTCAGGCTGGCCATAAAGCGAACGGCGGAAGCTTTTTTCGACGACTGCCACTGAATCCATTGCGGCGAAGCGTCGCTCACTGATTCAGCAGCAACTGAAGTATTAACCCGGCCGGTTGCCGAGTTAGCAATATCGATAGCGGTCGTCAGGCGATAAGTAACACCGGCAATATTCTGCACGTCACTTTCCGCATGGGCTGACAGTGCAGCCGTAGCAAACAGAAATACCACTAACAATTTTTTAATCACCAGCAATCTCCGACCATTTTTGTTGATGCGGCACTGCGTTAAAAGTGAGGTTTACACCACCTCTTCACTTCAATCACAGGCGCAGTTACAAATCGAGGCAGGAGTATAAATGTTGCGACGCAATAATACTTATCCGATCACGAAACTTTTGGCGCAAAAGTACAAATTTTGACTGTTTTTTTGAATAAACCTAACGGCTCTTAGATTATGTAACAAACAGGCTAATATCCTGTCAGCACGAAACGTTTTTGTCAGCTGGCAATATTCCGGACTTACAATGATGCTTTGACAACCGACGATAACGTTTTCGACAGCCCCTACCCGAGCTAACCTCACTTGATTAACGTCTCTTCGACAGGACGGTTGTGGCAAACTAACCTGACCTTTTGCAGAGACCTGACCCCATGGCTACCCCAATCGAAACCTGCGTTGCTCAGTGGCATCGCGTTATGGATGAAAAGAACTTAACTCTACTCGACGAGTTAGTAGCAGACGACGCGGTATTTATATCGCCAGTGGTGCATAGCCCACAGATCGGCAAGCCAATTACGATGGCTTACCTGGCGGCCGCCAGTGAGGTTCTTGGCAACCCGAGTTTCGAATACGTCGATGAAATTGTGGGCAAAGACCGCGCTGTGTTGGAGTTCACGCTTGAGCTCGATGGGAAGCTCGTTAACGGGGTTGATTTGATTCGTTGTAATGCTGACGGCAAGATTGTGGAGTTTAAGGTGATGGTTAGGCCGTTGCAGGGGATGAATGCGGTGCATGCGGCTATGGGGGCGGCTTTGCAGCGGTTTGCTGATAACGCTGGTTAGTTTGGTGTATCCACGGTAACACTCACCACTTTTTCTCTGACTTGTCGAAGCCTTTTTTGCACATACGCCAAGATAAGTAGGATAAACCAAATAATGGCAAACTCATTAGAACACAGCCTACAACTGACTTGACTCCCTTTTCATCATTTATTAGTTCGTAAGCGAGAAACAAAATACCAATAGCCATTCCAGCGAAAGCTAAACAAGCGAAAAACATCAAAACGATAATCATGATTCTTGATATTTTCCCAGAACCACCGAGACTACTTGCTACAGCATCAAATACATCTATCATCTTTCAGCTACTCTGAGAGCTTGTGTGCTGCTTTGACTATAGGCCAGTTTCAAAATAAGCCTTCCCTTCGCGCTGATTAATCCCATTAACTTTCTTCTGTTGTATAACGCTAATTAGATAGCTCACTTAAATGCTTATGCAATTTATCCAGAACAACTAAACCTTTTTCTTTACTGCCTCCTGCAGCTAGTGCACGAAAACGTGTTTCTGCGCCAAACTCTGCAATCGCCTGAGTTGAGAACTCTTCGATTAGCTCGTTCACGCTGGTTTTCTTGCGTTTCGACAACGATTTCAGCCGGTCGTGTTTATCGTCTGGAAGTCTAATGATCAACTTTGCCATATTTCACCGTCGCGAAAAATCGTTGTAAATACCATTACACAACTCAAAAGACTGTAGCAAAACCGCAAAGGTTGGACAGCCTATGCCTTAGTCTTCTGCAACTCCCATAACTCAGCGTAAACACCCTGCTTCGCCAGCAACTCTTTATGCGTCCCAGTCTCGGCAACCTCGCCGTCCTTTAACACCACAATCTGATCAGCATCCACAATCGTCGATAGCCGGTGAGCAATCGTCAGGCTGGTGCGGTTTTGAGCGACTTCACGCATCGCTTTTAAAATCGCTTGCTCAGTGCCGGAATCAAGGCTTGAGGTGGCTTCGTCGAAGATCAGGATTTCGGGGTCTTTCAGAATGGCACGGGCGATGGCGATGCGTTGTTTTTCGCCGCCTGAGAGTTTTAGGCCGCGTTCGCCGACGGTGGTTTCGTAGCCGGCGGGGAGTTGTTTTATGAAGCCGTGCAGATGGGCTAGCTCTGCGGCCCGTTCGACTTCTTCTTTGCTGGCGTCGGGTCGACCGTATTGGATGTTGTAAAAAATTGAATCGTTGAACAGCACGGTGTCTTGCGGCACTACGCCCATATGGGCGCGGGCTGAGCCTATGTCGTGGTCGCGGAGGCGTTGGCCGTCGAGGCGTATCTCGCCGCTGCTGGCGTCGTAGAAGCGGAATAGCAGTCGGGCGATGGTCGACTTACCGGCTCCGGATGGGCCGACGATAGCGACACTACTACCTGCGGGTACGGTGAACGAGACGTTTTTCAGAATCTGCCGGTCCGGGTGGTAGGAAAAGCAGACGTTGTTGAACTCTAGTCTGCCACCACTGGCCACCAATGGCGGTGCGTTGGTATCGCTGACTACCGTGGTTTCCTGATCGAGTATTTTGAACATACGGGCCATATCAGCCAGCGAGCGTTTGATTTCGCGATAGACGAAGCCAAGGAAATTCAGCGGCAGAAACAGCTGGATGATGTAGGCGTTAATCAGCACTAAATCGCCAATGGTCATTTTGCCGGAGACTACTTCACTGGCGGCCATCGTCATCATTGCGGTAACGGCGAAGGCGATAATGAATGCCTGACCGG
>CAJQNE010000059.1 GCA_905479545.1 uncultured Gammaproteobacteria bacterium
TTACTAAAAAAGGTGCGGCAGCAGTGCGGCAAGGCAGCAACCATATGCGTCGTGTTCATACCGAAATGATTGAAGGCTTTAACGATGACGAACTACGCACAGTGGCTCGCTTCCTCGATGCGCTCAACGCCAAATTTTCTCAAAACTAACCAGGATTTCACCATGGCTCATCCCATAATCAACATGTACCGAAAAGCCGCCAGCGTCCCCGGCGGCCAGAAAGCTTTTAGCCTGATTGTCTGCAATAGAGCTCCCTACTTCGGTTCAATTTCGCCAACCTTCACTGCGCTTGATGCCGGTTACGCCGAAGTGACTATTAAAAACCGTCGCGCCGTGCGAAACCACATCGGCACTGTGCACGCCATTGCAATGTGCAATATGGCTGAACTAGCGGGCGGCACCATGACCGAAGTATCCATCCCCCGCTCCATGCGTTGGATTCCCAGCGGCATGCAGGTCGACTACATAAAAAAAGCAGTAACCAAAACGTTGCGGGCACAAGCCCGTTTCCAAGGTGAAATTAACGAAGGCGTTAAGCAAGACGCCGCAGTAGAAGTAGAGATACTGGACGACAACAACGAAGTGGTCTGTCGCTGCATTATTAAGATGTTTGTTTCGCCGAAATAGCGTTAAGCCAATTCAATCAGCTTGGTTACCCTCTGCGAGATTAACCAGAGTCGAGCCCTGAGTAAGTGAGGAATCACTATGAAATTGTTAAAACTCACCGTTTTTCTCTGCGTCGCACTGTGCAGTAACATTTTCGCAGGTGCCTGGGGTACTGGTTCATTCGAGAATGATGACGCCCTCGATTGGGCGGATGAGCTGGAACGGGTTGGTAGCCATGCCGTCATATTCACAACCTTAACCACGGCGGTTCAGGCGTCGTACCTGGAAGCGCCCGAGGGCAGTGCCGCTCTGGCCGCCGCCGAGGTAGTCGCAGCTTTATCGGGGAACCCAACCAAAATGCTGCCAGAAGGACTGGCGGCGTGGGTTACCCATAAAAAACCGCCGACTGCGGAGCTTGTCAGGCTTGCTAATAAGGCGATTACAGCCGTTACAAACAGCAGTAAATCAGAGCTTTACCAATTGTGGGAAGGGAGTGATGAGTGGCTCCAGAAAATTGCAGACCTTAGGTCGAGGCTTAACACACAGAGTATATAGCTTGGGTTCTGCGTTAATCAGCCAGCCATTCTGAGTGGTTTTCCATCGACCACGATGCAACGAATGGGTGGGGTACCGAGGGCTCTAATAAAATTATCATTTTTAGGAACTTTGTGAATGATAGTACGAACACCCGGCACCCTATCAGCCGCTTTTCTATTTTTATCAAAGCTATAGCGTACATTGCTTAGTACTATTTTTTCGTCGGGTAGAACCGCTTTAAATCTGCCCGAGCAACTTTACCCATGCAGCAGCTTTGCTCGGGATCAATCAACACCCGACCCATCATTGCCTCGCGGCCTAACAACATCCGGTAGCCCATCGAATCCCGGTTGGTAAGGTTTAGCTCCACCTGCCAACTTTCATCACCAATTTGTAAGGTGGTAGAAATAACATAACGGGTCTCCACTTCACCGCTGGAGCTTTTCACCTGCCTTTGCGCCACAACCGGCGATTCGCAGAGCAGCGAAGTTTCATTGTTCCGCTGCAATGGGTGGGCCTCAAACCGCACCCAGGTCTTGCCGTCTTTCTCAAACGCCTTAATATCATAAGCATGCAGCGATGAGGTTTTTGCGCCGGAATCGACCCGGGCTTTTACGGCAGGCAACCCTAGCTCCGGGAAACCACACCATTCTTCATTGCCGATAATAATTTTGTTGCTCATCACACTTCCTAAAAAAACCGGCATAGGCCCGTTTAAACAGCATTTCGTCGTTTATAAGCGACTTTCCGAGGCTGAACAATACGCGACTTCGTTACGTTGTCACTTGGCGGCAGACAGATATTAGGACAGTATTCTTAATTCAGACAATCTATCCGCCAAACCACCCCCGGAACGCTGCAATGAACCGTACCTGCCTCATCAACAAACAAGACGGCACCTGCCAAACCGGCGGGCTTGAGCTATTGGAAAAATGGCAACCCAATTGCCATTACCTGTGGCTGGATCTATGGGACGACGATGAGCATTTGCATCGCGATTTATTGGAAAACCGCTTTGGCATCGATCGCCTGGCAGTAGACGATGCCATGCGCTCGCGACACCCGCCGAAATATGAGGCACTAGATGACGGCGTGCAGTTTATGCTCGTTCGGGGACTCGATGAAAAAACCACCGATATTCGCTTCAGCAATATCCAGATAGCCTTCTTCTTCAACCAACAGTTCATCATCATTCGTCACACTCAAACTTCGCCGAGTACTAACCGTATTTGGGATGCCATGGAGCGCGGCGAATATAGTGAAAATCTGCAGCCGGAATGGTTCGCCTATCGGGTTATGCGGGCCGTTAGCGACCGCTATTTGCCCATCGTGATGTCACTAGAAGCACGTCTGGAAGACATTGAACTCGAGCTGCTGAATAAGCCGTCGGACTCGCTGCTGGGTGAGTTGATGGAATACAGCCGCCACCTGAAGCGTTTGCGCCGCATCGGTACTTATCACGAAAATTCTTACAAGCGGTTACTCAACCCTAATTATGGCAATCCGCTGGAACAGGCAGAGCATGGCTTTATCGACCTATTTGAACAATCCGAACGACTTGCGAGTCTTTCCAACCTCCAACACGAAATTACTAGCGACCTAATCAACGGCTACGTTTCAGTATCGGCTCACCGACTGAATAATGTAATGCGAGTGCTAACCGTTATTACCGCCATTTTTGTGCCGCTGTCCTTTCTGGCGGGTATTTACGGCATGAACTTCGAACTCATTCCTGAACTGAAATTTAAATACGGCTACTTCGTGCTTATCGGTGCCATGGCGATTATCGCCACTACGCTTATATTGATGTTTCGCCGTAAGGGCTGGTTATAAGTGTTACCGAGCACCACGAAGCATCGTTCTACGCGTTGGCTAGCAGCACTCGGCATAGTTACCAGCATTCTCATAGCGCCGTCGGCCTTCGGCGCTCTGCCGGGCGTTCCGGCCACAAAAACCGCTGACAAGACTACCGAAGCGCCAAACCTGGAAGCGCTGACACCCCAATGGTGGCAGTTTTTGCAAAAATCGCCGCCGGCTGAGCTATCGAGTCGGGGCGATAAGTTATTGGCGCAATTACAGACCAGTAGCCAGAAACTCGAAATCACCGAAAACCTGCAGCCCGGTGTGCAGCAGGCGTTACGGCGCTATGTGCAGATGGTATCTGCGCCAGCGAATGCTGATATTGCTCCCCTGCCGGAAACGGCGCGTAGTGATTTTGAGGTCATGAAAGCCGTATTGCAGCGCTATTCGGCCGAGCTTGCCGAGCAGCATTTAATCGACCAGCAACGCAAGTTGCAGCGCATTCGCGAAGCGACACTGCAGAGTCGGCTGGATCGGAATTGGCAGCAGTATCGTGGTAACTCGCTAACGCCCGCCGAAAAATTAGAAGTCGCCAGTCGAATTATTTCGACACGGCTGCTAAAAGAAGCTGAAGCACTCAGCAGCGTACAGGCCCGCAACCGCTCGCAGCAATTGCACGACCACATAGCGGCGGACCGCCGACGCTGGCAGAAAGCAGTAAAACAGCTTGGCAGCGAGCCGCTGACCAGCACCACTCTGGCCGAACTCACGGCCAACGAGCCAGCATTACAACGGCGGGCCCAATACGCCAACCGCGATCTGGCCAATGCTGAAATGCAATCTCTGGCTCAAAGCGACAGCGCCGCGCTATCGATAGAAACCGGCAACGGCGCGTCAAAATCAGCCAGCGACCAAGCGGTAACGGCCGCGCTCCAAAACTCATTAATCGCCTCGGCCACCTGGCGACGCAACGAGGCGGAACAACTACTTCTGGCGAAGGTCGGTGGCCAATTGGAAAAAACGGTTGGCCGTGAGCAGTTGGAAAACCTACGCGGTGCCATTAGCCTACTGCGTGAACGCGCCGAACTGCTGCCACAGACCGGCGACGCTACGTTATTACCGATTATTACCGCGCTGGAAACAGCAGATGCCTGGCAACAAGCCGCCCAATTAAAGGTTGCCCCACCGCGCTTCGGTTTGCGGCTGCAATCAATCTGGACCCAGGTATCCGAAAAACTTTCGGCCACGCTATTCCGCATTTCCGATGTGCCGGTTACGGCCTTGATGTTATTCAGGGCACTCATACTCTTCATGGTGGGTCTGTTCATTTCTGCCGCCGTGCGTCGCGGCTTAGTAAAGCTCGGCGAAGGCAGCGGTTTTAACACCACCACGCTGTACACGCTTAGCCGCCTGTCGCATTACATTATCGTTATTGTTGCGCTACTGATGGCGCTAGCTTCCATCGGCCTGAACTTCGGCAATATCGCCTTAGTCGCCGGCGCCCTATCGGTCGGTATTGGTTTTGGCCTGCAAGCTATTGTCAGTAACTTTGTATCCGGGCTTATTCTACTGCTCGACCGCAGCCTTAAAGTCGGCGACTACATTGAGCTGGATTCCGGCCTCAGCGGCACGGTAAAAGAAATCCGGGTGCGCAGCACGGTAGTCACGTCGAACGACAACGTTGATGTACTGGTGCCAAACTCTGAGTTTGTAAACGGCCGTGTTATGAACTGGACCTACGGCGACAACAGCCGCCGTTTGCACGTCGAATTTAACACCGCCTACGGCAGCGACAAGAAAGCATTAAGGGATGCTGTTATTGCAATGGTTCCTACTGTGCCGTTCGCGTTGAGGTCAGGTTCAAACCAACCCGGCGCACCGGTTTTCTACCCTGTCGACAAAGCACCCGCTGTATGGTTTTTAGGCTACGGTGACAGCTGCATGAACTTTGAGCTGGTCGTGTGGATTAACGCCACCGGCATTGCCCGCCCAAGCACGGTGAAAGCCGCATTCCGCTGGGGTATTGATGAAGCGCTGATTAAAGCCGGCATTACCATTCCTCACCGTCAGAGAAATATTATGTTGCAGCAAAACCCCGATAATTCGAATAGCACCGCTAGTGGTATTCGCAGCAAAATTGACTAGCTGTTGCGGTTAAACCTCTAGTCACCACTGCCGTTGAAAGTTAGCAATACCAATGGTTAAACTATATTTTTAACAATGCTATGAAAGACCGCTGAGCTAGGCTATTTTAGCCGGTTCGGAGCGCGGTTTTCGCGCACTAACCTAACAAAAAGGAACCCGATATGCGTATCGCCCTGCTATCCAGAAATGCCAAGCTTTATTCGAGCCGCCGCCTCATTGAGGCCGCTGAAGCCCGGGGCCATGAAGTAGTGGTACTCGATGCTTTGCGCTGCTATATGGATATTGAAAGTGGCAAGCCGGAAGTGCATTACAAGGGAAAAACACTCGAAAAATTCGATGCCGTTATCCCACGTATCGGCGCGTCGATCACGTTCTACGGCACGGCCGTACTTCGCCAGTTTGAGGTAGCAGGTACCTACCCGGTTAACGAGTCCGTGGCCATTAGCCGCTCGCGCGACAAACTGCGCTCAATGCAGCTGATGTCGCGTAAAGGCGTAGGCATACCAAAAACCGGCTTTGCCCACTCACCGGATGACACCGGCGATTTGCTGAAACTCTGTGGCGGCGCACCAGTGGTTATTAAACTGCTGGAAGGCACTCAGGGCATTGGCGTAGTTCTGGCTGAAACCAAATCGGCAGCCGAGTCTGTTATCGAGGCTTTCCGCGGCCTGAACGCACATATTCTGGTGCAGGAATTCATTAAAGAGGCAGGCGGTGCAGACATTCGCTGCTTCGTGGTCGGCGGCAAAGTTATTGCGGCGATGGTTCGCCAGGGTGCTGAAGGCGAATTCCGCTCAAACCTGCACCGCGGCGGCTCAGCTTCATTGGCCAAGTTAAGCAAGCAAGAACGTGAAACTGCCATTAACGCAGCCAAGGTCATGGGCTTGAACGTTGCCGGTGTTGATCTCCTGCGTTCATCACGGGGCCCGCTGGTGATGGAAGTGAACTCATCACCGGGTCTGGAAGGCATTGAAAATGCTAGTGGCAAAGATGTCGCTGGCACGATTATCGAATTTATCGAGAAAAACGCCAGCGTCGGTTCAGCACGCACACGTGATGCCGGTTCAACCCGCGCACGAACTGCAAAACCAAAACCTCAGGCCTGAACTGATGAGTCGTTTGCTCTATAGGATTGACGATAGTGGTTGCTAAGAAAAAGACCAGCGCGCGTGACTGCGGTGAAGACCTGAACATTGGTGGTCAATGCATTGCTGCCGGTGAACGCGTTTCGCTGGAGCTGCCAGTGGCGCAACT
>CAJQNE010000060.1 GCA_905479545.1 uncultured Gammaproteobacteria bacterium
ATCCTCGGCCCGCATAATTTCATAGGTTTCACGAGACTTGATCACACCGTCCTGATGAATACCGGACTCGTGGGCAAAAGCGTTAGCGCCGACAATCGCTTTATTGGGTTGAATCGGAAAACCGGTAATTTGCGAAACCAACCTTGAGGTCGGCACGATTTGCGCTGCGTCAATATTGGTATCGATGCCAAAGACGTCCTGCCGGGTTCGTACCGCCATAACAACTTCTTCCAGCGCCGCATTGCCGGCGCGTTCACCAAGGCCGTTAACGGTACATTCAACCTGCCGCGCTCCACGCATAACAGCCGCCAACGAATTGCCGACCGCTAAGCCAAGGTCATTATGACAATGCACGGAAAATATCGCTTTATCGGCGTTCGGGACACGCGTTACCAGGTCACCAATTAAATCGGCAAACCCCCAAGGCACGTTGTAACCCACCGTATCGGGAATGTTCACCGTAGTCGCACCAGCGTCGATTACTGCCTCAAGAATACGACAAAGAAAATCGGGCTCTGAGCGGCCTGCGTCTTCGGGCGAAAACTCCACATCGTCGGTAAAATTGCGCGCCAGCTTAACGGCGTGCACCGCTTGCGCAACGACCTCGTCTGGCTGCATTTTTAGCTTCTTCTCCATATGTATCGGAGATGTAGCAATAAAAGTATGAATTCGGCTGCGCCGTGCCGGTTTTAGCGCTTCAGCAGAGCGGCTGATGTCACTATCCAGTGCCCGCGCTAACGCGCAGACAATACTTTCCTGCACCTCTGACGCCACTGCTTTCACCGACTCAAAATCGCCTGGGCTGGCGGCCGGAAAACCCGCCTCCATCACATCAACCCGCATCTTTTCCAGGGCTTTGGCGATACGAACTTTTTCGTCACGGGTCATCGACGCGCCGGGGCTTTGCTCACCGTCACGCATCGTGGTGTCAAAGATAATCAGGCGGTTAGACATATCGCTATGGTTCATGAACTTGGCTCGGCGGGTAAACTATTGCTACCAAGCATAGCGAAATCGGCCGATTTTTTGTTACTTCTGCCGACTCAACAACGTATTTTAGTGGCCAAAGGCGTTAGCTATCAGGCTCTGACTAGCTGGGACCGCTGCCATTCTCCGGTGGTTCGAAGGCAGTCGCGCGCTTGCCGAACACACCTCGCCTCATTTCAGAGATTAAGCCAACCAGGGTATACGCCACCGCTGCCAACCAAAGTACTAACGGTGGCTCCATCGCTACCAAAATAAACAAAATGATAATCGCCAGCATATACCGGAACGGCACACGGCCTTTTAAGTTTAATGACTTAAAACTAGGGAAACGCAGGCTGGAGACCATTAGTACCGCCGACGCCGTTGTCAGCAATAGTAGCGGCCAGGCAAGAATAGCCCGGTCCCAGTCAAATTCTGCCGCGGTCCAAACAAAAAATGCCACCAGGCCAGCGCCCGTCGGGCTCGGCAACCCGACAAAGAAATTGCCGTCAACTTTGCCCACCTGAGTGTTAAAGCGCGCCAATCGCAGAGCGGCGCAGGCGACGAAGAAAAAGGTCACAAGCCAGGACATTGGTAAGGAGCGAATGACCGGCGTTACATCGGCTACCCATGTGTAAACCAAAATCGCGGGGGCCATACCAAATGACACCAGATCCGACATGCTGTCGTACTCTTTACCGAAATCACTTTGGGTGTTGGTAATTCGCGCGACCCGGCCATCCAGTCCGTCAAAAATCCCCGCAAAAAATAGCGCTGCGCAGGCTTGCTCGAACTGGCCCGCTATAGCGGACACCATGCTAAAGAAACCGCAAAATAATGCTGTGGTTGTGAACAGATTAGGCAGAAGGTAGATACCGCGACTCCGCGGGGCCGCATCGTCACTCGCTTCAACTATTTCGTCGTGCTCGGAATCAAACATTCTTATGCACCAATTTCGCTAATACATCGCTGCCGGCTTTAACTGATGTGCCTGCCTCCATCATTACCCGGGCATTCTCTGGCAGCCATAAGTCCAGCACCTTGCCTAACCGCCGCGTGCCAGCACGCTGACCCTGGCCAATACGTTCACCGTACCGCGGGCGAAAGCTGCGGTCCGATAAAAAGTGATCACCACTCGTCATCATCACCAATGTATCACCCTCATCAGTCACCAGCTGCCAGGCATGGCCGTTATCCGGCAGGTTGTCGCGGGCCAGCTCACAAACCTGAGCTTCAATGGGGCTCCGAATAAAGTATGGCGACCAGAAGCGTCGGCGTATGCGGAGATGGTAACCATCCAAACTATAGAACGGACATTGACCGCGCTCGGCGATTTCCAACTTGCCGTCAGCCGGGCATACCACGCCTTGCGGAACAGGCGGAATCATTCGATGGGGGTTGCGGAACAACACAAAAACCAACAGCAAGGCGAGCAACGCAGGAAGTGCTGCCAGTGGTGAAATTTGCTGAAATAAGGCAAGCGCTGCTGCCAGACATACCCCGGCGATCCACCAACCATCTCTGGCGATAATAAATTGTCGTTTTTGAGCCATTTATAACGAACCTAAAAACCAGCAGTGCCGGATAAAGAATATCGGGCTATGTAACCGGCTTGCAGAGTGTAAACGCCAGCTTTGGTACTACCGCGACCGGACTCTAATGTGTTTATGTTACGCCAAAAGAAAACGCGCTTGTTTAAGTTTATTGGAAAAACTCAAACAAGCGCGTCTACTCATTGATTTGTGACAATGTAACCAATCACTTCAAACCGCAAGGTTTTGGGCAAACTTAGTTTTTGGCCTGATCCACAATCTTATTCGCAGAAATCCACGGCATCATTGAACGCAGGCGTGTACCAACCTCTTCAATCGGATGCTCAGCGCCGCGGCGACGTAATGCGCTCAGACCAGGCTCACCGGCACGGTTCTCAAGAACAAATTCACGCGCAAAGGTGCCTTCCTGAATCTCGGTCAGAATTTTCTTCATCTCTTTCTTGGTGTCTTCGGTAACTACGCGTGGGCCCCGCGTAAGGTCGCCGTATTCAGCCGTATTAGAAATCGAGTAACGCATGTTGGCAATGCCACCTTCGTACATCAGATCAACAATTAACTTCAGCTCGTGCAAGCATTCGAAGTAAGCCATTTCCGGCGCGTATCCAGCTTCGGTCAGCGTTTCAAAGCCAGCCTGTACCAAAGCGGTAGCACCACCACATAGTACGGCCTGCTCGCCGAACAGGTCGGTTTCAGTTTCTTCGCGGAAGTTAGTTTCGATAATACCGGCACGACCGCCGCCATTCGCTGAAGCATAAGACAAAGCGATGTCTTTGGCCTGGCCCGAAGCATCCTGATATACCGCGATCAGGCTAGGTACACCGCCACCTTGGGTATAGGTTGCACGAACCATATGGCCAGGACCCTTAGG
>CAJQNE010000061.1 GCA_905479545.1 uncultured Gammaproteobacteria bacterium
GCAATGAAAGTCGAAGCCGTCTAGCTGGCTGGCCCGGTCAGGTGACCGTAGGTGCCGGTCTGAGGTTTGATCAAATTGATTGGCCGCATACTGCAGCGTTTGCGACTAGGCTGTCGCAAACGCTTGTAAGGTTGCTTCCAGGGCTGCCGGATCGAAGTCAGCCGAAATTACGGCATCGCCCAGCTGGCGCAGCAGAACTAGCCGCAACTTTCCTGCCAGTACTTTTTTATCGTGGCCCATTAGCTCGGCGAATTGAGCCGCACTAATGCCATCCGGAACAGCAGTCGGTAGGCCAGCTGCGGCAAGAACAGACCTTGTGCGCTGCACATCTGCCGAACTCAGCCAACCGAGCCGATGACTCATGTCGGCGGCCATCACCATACCCACTGAAACCGCTTCACCGTGCAGCAAGCCGCTGTAGCTTTGGGCCGTTTCAATGGCGTGGCCGAAGGTGTGGCCAAGGTTCAGTAGAGCACGTTTACCGCCTTCGCGTTCGTCTTCAGCAACAATTCGGGCCTTATTCTGACAGCTACGCTCAATCCCGTAAGCCAGCGCGGCAGGCTGCAGATCAACGAGGTCAACTATGTTGTTTTCAAGCCACTCAAGAAATTCAATATCGCCCAGTAGGCCGTACTTAATAACTTCTGCCAGCCCTGCGGCAATTTCGCGTTGCGGCAGCGTATTGAGCGTATCGGTATCGGCCAGTACAGCCACCGGTTGGTGGAATGCACCGATCATGTTTTTACCAAGCGCATGGTTAACACCGGTTTTGCCGCCCACCGAGCTATCAACCTGCGAGAGGATGGTCGTCGGGATTTGGATGAACGACACACCACGTTGATAACTCGCAGCCGCATAGCCCGTCATATCACCAATCACTCCTCCGCCGAGCGCCACTAGTGTGGTGTCGCGCGCGTGACGTTTTTCCAGCAGTGCATCGAATACCAGGTTGAGCGTTGTGAGGTTTTTGTTTTTCTCACCAGCGGGTAGTACCAGGCTGTCAATTCTCCGGTTTTCCGCTGCAAGTGTCTCCTCCACTTGTTGTAAATAAAGCGGCGCAACATTGCTGTCGCTAACGATAAGCACCGTGTTGCCTTTGATCGCTTCGCTGAGCAAGGTGCTTTGCTCCAGCAGTCGTTGACCGATATAAATGGGGTAGCTGCGATCGCCTAAATTGACGTTAAGGGTTTGCATGATGACTGAGAGCGAATGGTGGGTCGGGCAGTATACGCGTCGCGGTGATTGCACTGAAGTTGTCGCGCCATAGGCGTAACTATGAACATTAAGAGCTGCTACCCCGGTGAAATATTGGCGGACATCGAGGCGGTGGTTGATGGTGGGAGAGCCTATGCGACCAAAGCCAATGTCGCGGCGCCAAAAAACGTTACTATTCAGCGTTCATTGTGGCTACGGCCTTACCATTAAGGTGGCAACCGGCCACGCTAAAAAGTTGAGATAATTGCTTTGTTTAACGAGCCAGCTCTGCTTGTTATCGGCCTCATTACGGCCGGTTTGGGCCTAACGGTAGCGGTGTTCAACTGGTCGTCGCGCAGCAACCGACCGTTGGCGTTATATCTGTTGCTCCTCGGCATTAATATGATGCTGGAACACAGCAGCGACAGCCGGGCGTGGCAGGCGCTGATGATTGCGCTGCAATCGTTAACCTTTAGTGCCGCTATCGAATGGGCTAACCGCATTGGTAGTCGTGTGGTCGGACGCCGTCGTAAGGTTGCCAGCGTGCTGTTTCGGCTCGCACATTTAATTGTTCTTGCCTATTTTATTCTTGGCATGGTGTATTCGTTTGCAATGCCGCTGCAGCCAGTGCAGTCCGGCATCGTCCGGAGTACGACCCTCGAGTTAGCGTTATTTGTGCCATTAATAGGGTCGTTTCTGTTATGTGCGTTGCTGGCTGGCATCATTCTTTCCACTGCTATTCGCGACAGCGCCGATCTGCTGCGCCTGCGTGTCGTCGGTTTGGCTTCGCCGTTTTTGCTGTCCGGCCTTTTCATTAATGAAAAGATCGTGCCGTTTGCCATGGCTATTGGCGTAATGCTGCTTATCGCTGGCTTGTTTCGTTATCAAATGCTTTTGGGTAAACGCGGTAGCTTTATGAGTCAGTTTTTGGCGCCGGAAGTGGCTGAGCTAGTCCGTGAGCAGGGTATGGGCTACGTAATGCGCCGCGAGCGACGGGTACTCACCATCGTAATGTGTGATCTGCGTGGTTTTACCGCCTACGCCCGCGAGCACGATTCGGATGAAGTTATCGGTTTGCTTGAAGAGTTTTATTGCGCGGTGGGGGAGGCCGCTGCCGAGTTTGGAGGCACGATTAAAGATCATGCCGGCGATGGTGTGATGTTGTTGATGGGTGCGCCTGTCGCTCGCGAAGACCATGCGCCCCAGGCGCTTAAACTGGCGTTAGGAATAATGCAGAGTGGGCAGCAAGTATTGCAGCAAGCAGGCTTGCAGGACGAGGTAGGGCTCGGTATTGGCGTAGCGACAGGGCAAATTACCGTCGGCACTATTCGTGGCGCCGGGCAGCTTGAATATGTAGCCGTAGGTAATGCCGTTAACCTCGCTTCGCGACTCTGTGATCGGGCCGCTAACGGCCAGATTCTGGCTGATCGCCGCACGGCAGACGAAGCACCGGATTCAATGCAGGTTACCGAACAAACTCCGGAACCCCTTAAGGGCTTTGTCGAGCCGATTCAGGTGTGTTCGGTCGGGCTGCTTTGAACGGTAGCAACGCGTGTACGAACGAAGCCCGATAAGTTCGGGAAAGGTTTGCGACTTCCAGCCGGTCTTAAGTTGAGGCGGCACAGTATCGTGCGATCGTATACCGGCTTAAGAAAGGCATTAATAATGGCGTTTGAGAAACCCCTTAAGCATTACTCAACCCCGCACTTCACAACCCTTTTGGCGCAGCTCAAGCCAATGCTGCAGCTGTTATTGATAGGCCCGTTGCTAGTGCTCTTGTTGTTAGTTACCGGCTGCAATTCAGGAGATGCGGTTAGCGATCAGCCGGTGGCAATGAATGAAAAAGTTGAAGCCGGAAATGCTCAACCTGTAGCAGTAGAACGCTGGCTCACGGTCAACGACCTATTCGGCTTAGTTTCGCGGCAGCCTGCGGCTCGGGCCGAGTCTTTCGAAAAAGTTCGCGACGGCTGGAATATCGCCTACGTACCGATGGTGTTGGAGTTGATGCGGCTGCTGCAGAGCCCGGAATTTACCGTTGCCGGTACGCAGTTGTTGACGGAGCAGACCGGCCGCCAGCCTGGCGAACAGCTAGATGACTGGTACCAATGGCTTTGGGCGCAAGATTATCAGCCCCACCCAAACTACGCAGAGTTTAAACGGCAGCTGTACCAGCTTATTGATGAGCGTTTCGCCGCTTATTTTTCGGCTGACCGCGCAACGGATATTCGCCTCGACGAAGTTCGTTGGGGCGGCGTTGGTCAGAACGGTATTCCGCCTCTGCGTAATCCGAAAATGCTTTCACCCGCGGAAATATCCAACGGTAACGCGGATTGGCTAGAGAGCGATAACATCGTATTCGGAGTTGCCATTAACGATGATGTCAGGGCCTTTCCGAAGCGAATACTCGCCTGGCATGAAATGTTTATTGATACCGTTGGCGGAGTGCCGGTCGCTGGCGTGTACTGCACGCTATGCGGAGCGTTGGTGTTATACGAAACAGAGCTGAATGGCACTCAATACCAGCTGGGCACCAGTGGTTTTTTGTACCGTTCTAATAAGCTGATGTTCGACGAAGAAACGTCTTCATTGTGGAATACGCTTTGGGGACGACCGGCGGTAGGCCCTTTGGTAGGTAAAGGCATTCAACTGAAATACCGCAGTGTTGTTACTACCACCTGGGGTGAGTGGCGCAAACGCCACCCAAACACTTCGGTGTTGTCGCTGGAAACCGGCTATAAGCGCGACTACGGTGAGGGCATTGCTTATAACGATTATTTCGCTACTGACGAAATAATGTTCGCAGTACCGAGACTCGGTGATAGCACCATTAGCTCAAATTCCGGCTTGGCTAACAAAGCTGAAGTACTGGCAATACGAATTGCCGAGACTGAAGATATTGCCGTCGCCATTGCCGCAGAAACACTTACTAACAAACCGATATTCCCGCTGCGAATCGGCAGCCGCGATCTGGTAGTGCTGACCGATCTCAGCGGCGCTAACCGTGTTTACGACGCAGACAATCTTCGTTTAAAGAGTTTCGACGGCAACACATCTGTGGTGGACAGCGGAAACCGACGGTGGACGCTCAGCGAGAGCGCTCTGGTTGCTGCTGATGGTGAGCGTCGCGCCCGCTTACCCGCTCACCGGGCATTCTGGTTTGGTTGGCAGGCCGCTTACCCGAACACCCGGTTAATACGCTAACAACGGCTTCCTACAGCTTATTGTGGCAACCATCACAAAAAGGTTTGGTTTTGCTGGCCGAGCAGGCGCAGAGCCAAACCGCACCGGTTATCGGTGTAACCCGGAGTTTGTTAGGGCTGTCGTCCAACCCCAGCCGGGTATGGCTGCCGTCGCAGTAAGGTAGTTTTGTGCTTTGTCCGCAGCTGCAAATCCAGTATTCGCCCGGCGGGAGTTCAACCAGTATCGGTTCCTGCACTACTGCTTCAGCACTTTTGCAGCGAATGGTGGCAGCACTTGGGCGGCTTGGTGCACGGCTTTGCTGTAGTACTCGCACTCCAGCCCGCATTCGCGAATGGCACCGAACTTCTCGTCCTTGCGAGCGAGCGTTACTGACCACCAGCCCGAAGGGTATACCGCTTGCGGGAAGGGCAGGGTTTTGCAGTCGGCGAAGCCTGCGTCCAGCAGCGTGCTCCTCAGCCCGGTAACCAGTGGTAAGTGGTAAAACAGCGATTCGCTTTGCTGTGCCAGAATACCGCCCGGTTTGAGTACCCGGAATACGTCCTGCAAAAACTCTGGTCCGAATAACGCTTCAGCCGCACCCACAGGGTCAGTGCTGTCAATTAGCATCACATCGACACTGGTATCGGGCTGCTCTTTCATCCAGGCAACGCCGTCGATAAAAGCGAGTGTAGCGCGCGGGTCGTTATTGCGTTCGCAGAGTTCAGGAAAATATTGTTCAGCGGCGCGGGTTACGGCTTTGTCAATTTCAATCTGGACCGCATTTTTAACACCGTCATGACGCAGTACTTCGCGGAGGCTGCCACAGTCGCCACCGCCGATAATGACGACGTTTTCCGGGTTGGGGTGCCAGCACATTGCCGGCTGGGCCAGCATGTCGTGGTAGAAAAAATTATCGCGGCTGGTAAGCATTACGCAGCCGTCGAGCACCATAAGCTTGCCCCAATCCTCGGTATCGTAAATTTCGAGGTGTTGGTATGGGGTTTTTTCATCGAGTAATTTAGCTGTCACTTTTAGTGAAAAAGCCGAGCCATCTTTGCCGTGAACTTCGGTGAACCAGCTGTTATCCAGAGCCATCGTGTGAGGTATGCCTTGAGAATTTTAAGGCGCGCATTATAGCGCGCTGTAGCGGTTTATCTGATGGTTTAGGGTGAAAAATGTAGCGCAGTGGGTTGCGGGCTTTTGGTTGTGGTTTCCCGACTAATGTAGCGTTGCGTGCTACTGCTGGTAGTGCAACTGCCAGAGGCACCACGATAGACTGGTGTGCTATCAATTAAACTTCCGATACCCGGATTGCTAATTATGTTAACGGCTTCTGTTCGCTCAGCGTTGCTCAGCGTTTTTATAAGTTCTTCGCTCGCCGCCTGCGGTGGTGGCTCTAGTGGCAGT
>CAJQNE010000062.1 GCA_905479545.1 uncultured Gammaproteobacteria bacterium
AAAATTACACTGCTGCACCCCTCCAGTTACGATTACTACGCTATTCTGCGCTCAAAACTGCATTGGGGCAGGAAATAAAACTCAAATTAAAGCCGCACTATGCTGACTAGAATTGCTATCAAAAACTTCGTTATTGTTGACGAATTAGAGCTCGAATTCGCTGGCGGCATGACGACGCTGACTGGCGAAACGGGGGCGGGTAAGTCTATTCTAATCGACGCTCTGGGCTTAGTGTTAGGCGACCGTGCAGACGCGGGAATGGTGCGTGCTGGTTGCGACAAGGCGGATATTAGTGCCGCTTTTGCATTAGATGCGCGTAGCCGCGAATGGTTGGCTGACGCTGAAATAGACATCGACGAGGATGAATTGTTGCTGCGGCGCGTGGTGGGTGCTGATGGCCGCTCGCGGGGCTGGGTTAATGGTAGTCCTGCATCGATTAGTTCGCTGCGAAGTCTGGCCGAAACACTGGTCGAAATTCATGGTCAGCATGCCCATCAACATTTGCTGAAAGCCGGTCGGCAGCGAGAATTGGTCGATTGGTTTTTGCCGAAAAACAGCGCTTTGAGCGACGTTGCTGAAAAAGCCAAACAATGGCGTGCTGTTAAACGCGAGCTCGCCAAACTGGTCGGTGAAACCGGCGACTCTGATGGCCATGAACAACGCCTCGACTTACTTCGTTATCAACTGACTGAACTGGATGATTTAGCGCTAACGGCGGCCGGTTATGAGCAACTGAATAGTGAATACGATCAGCTGGCTCACGGTGAGCAGGTTCTGGAGTTCGCTCAGCGTGGTTATGACCTGCTCGACGGCGACGAAGACAATACGATTACCAGCCAGCTCGAGCAGGTACAGCAGTTAGTTATTAACGCCAGTAAATATGCGCCGGAGCTTAGCGATGTGCAGGAGGCCTTGTCGGGTGCCATGGTTCAGTTGCAGGAAGCTTCGGTGCAACTGCGGCGGTTAACCGAATCGTTAGAACCTGATCCGCAGCGGCTGCAGCAAATGAACAGCCAGCTCGAACGCATTCATGATTTAGCCCGCAAGCATCGCATAGAAGCGGAGCAACTGCCGGAGCGGCATGAGTCATTGAGCAATGAACTGAGTGCGCTGGAAAACAGCGATGCTGAAGTACTGCGGCTGCGAGCCGAGCAAAGTAAGTTGGTCGCTGAGTGGCAAACTGCGGCGGATCGCTTACATGCCGGTCGGCAGAAGGCGGCAAAAAGTCTATCGAAATCTATGACTGATGGTATTGCTGAGCTCGGCATGCCGCACGGCAAGTGCGAAGCAGTGATTACCGCCTTGCCGCCGGGTGTTCCGCAAACCCATGGCTCAGATAAAATTGAGTTTCTGATTAGCGCTAACCCCGGCCAGCCAATGCAGCCGCTTAACAAAGTAGCTTCGGGTGGTGAGCTGGCGCGTGTAAGCCTCGCTATTCAGGTTGCCGTTGCTGAGGCAGCTCACCCGGGGTGCATGATTTTTGATGAGGTTGATACTGGTATTGGCGGCGCGGTAGCTGAAATGGTCGGCCGCAAATTGCGTCAGCTGGGCGAGCATTTTCAGGTGCTTTGCGTAACTCATTTGGCGCCGGTGGCGGCCCAGGGCCAACAGCAGCTGCAGGTACACAAGCAGACTGACGGCAGTGCAACCTCAACAACTATCGTGCCGTTGCAGGGCGCCCAGCGAGTTGATGAGCTAGCGCGGATGTTGGGCGGGGTAGAGATTACCAAGCAGACTCGGAGCCATGCTGCCGAGATGCTGCGAAAGTCAGGCAATGGCTAGCGTGGAAGTTTCCGCTCGATAGCGCTTTGGACTCAATAGTGAGCGCACAATTAAGCGGCCAAAAAAAATCCCTGCCAGGCAGGGATTTTTTTGTTTAGCGCCAGATTCTAGCGACGAGCGATTATCCACACGGCGTGCACAATGCCCGGAATTTAGCCCAGTATCGTGAGCAATATGTTGATCCAGAAGTGTTTACCTATGCCGACTTCCATAAACACGCCTAATGGCGGTAGAAGGATGGCGATAATTACTTTAAGAATGTCCATTTTGGCTCCGGTTGTTGGTCTTATTTTGTTGAATCATTGTCAACGCTAAACGTGGCGGTAGGCCGCGAGGCCCGAACGTTATTCGGGATTATTCAGGCTTGTCGTTGTCAGGCATTTCAAAGCCAACAGTAGGTACGCTAACTTCTTTTTCGACCATTTTAACTTCGGGAACCATAATGGTTTCCTTCTTCATGCCAGCTTTAACCTCAACAACATCGACGTCGTACTTAGGTAATGCACCAGCTTTCACATCAACATCAACAGTAGGCATTTCGCCATCCTGAGTTTTATCGATATCACAACCTGCAAGCATAGCTACTGCAATAGCTGGAGCGGCTACGGTTGCGACCGCGGTCTTAAATGAAAAGTTGGTCTTATCTTTAGATTGAATCGTCATTGCAAAATATCCTGATTTTTTAGTATTCCTCGCCAATTTTCAGCGAGTCGGTTGGTTTGATGTAGTGAAAATTATTGAGTGATCGTCACCTACATGGATATAGATGCACTAACCGGGCCAAATATATATTTTGGTTACAGAACAGTTGGTTAGGGTGTTTTTTCGTGTTTATTTCAGGATAGCGTTCACGAAAGCCTGTGCCAAGTAGGGTATTTTTTCCTATTTAGTAGTGTTGCCACAAGCGATCGTTAGCAATTTACAAGCAGCAATCGGCAATGTTTTCTGTGAAATTTAGCGAGGCGATTTATTGATGGGCAGTTGGGAGCTTTCGAAACAACAAGCGCCGCTCAGCAGGCTCATGAATTAGCATTGCTCTGTTTAAACGGTAAGTGCTCACTTAATTCGCCTTGCCACAACTCCATATGCCCTGCCTCTTGCTTGACGAAGTTCGCGACTGCTGTATGTAAACCTGCATGCCGCATTTTATGGGCCGACCAGGTAGCCGTTGGTTCGAAGCCGCGGGCTATTTTGTGTTCGCCCTGTGCGCCAGGCTCAAACACTTGTAAGCCTTGCTCAATGGCATAGTCGATGCCCTGATAAAAGCAGGCCTCAAAATGCAGGCTATGAAAATCATCTTTAGCACCCCAATGGCGGCCATATAGACCGTGCGAATCGCTGAACATGATGGCGCAAGCAACCAGTTCGTTATTTTTCCAGCAGAGCACCAATAAACATTGCTCGGCTAAGGCGGGGCATACATCGCTGAGAAATTCAGGTTGGTAATAGGGAGAGTTACCCCGAATTAGAAAGCCGTTTGCATACAGTGCGTAAATTTCCGGCCATAAGTGCGGCGGCACCTGGTGGCCGTGTAGTCGGTCTATGGTGATATCCGCTTCAATTACTCTGCGTCGCTCTCGTTTGATTTTTTTTCGGCGCGAGGCGGTTAGGCTGGCGAGGAAATCGTCAAAGTTGTTATAGCCGTGATTACGCCAGTGGTATTGGCAGCCGCGGCGAAGCAGGTAGCCTTGGTCAGTAAGTGCTGGTTTGTCGGCTTCATCGATAAACAAGAAGTGGCTGGATGAGCTTTGCGTATCCTGCCAGTCGGCTTCCAGTAAAGCCGTTGCGACTGCCGTGTCGCTGGTAAGAATGCGTTGGCCGGGGTGGGGAGTGAAGGGTATTGCGACGATGGTTTTTGGATAATAATGTAAACCAGCTTGATGCGACGCGTTGGCCCAGGCATGGTCGAAGACAAACTCTCCCCAACTGTGCTCTTTATAATATCGGGGCAATGCGCCAACTATTTTATCGCCGTCTTTCGCCAGCAGGTGGGCAGGTCGCCAACCGGAATTACCGCCTACACAGCCATGCTTTTCCAACCCGGCCAAAAAGGTATGCGATAACAGTGGGTGACTGGTGAGGGCGTTCCACTGCTTCGGGTCAACGGTTTCGAGCTTTGAGCATTGCTCAATGTGCATAATTTGTTTGTCGCGATTGCTAGTGTGCCCGGCGCTAAATTACGCCATCGCCAGAGAGTTGGCGAGCGACAAAATCTCGCATTCGGCCGAGCACCGAGCGGCGCGGGCCATTAACCCACAACCGGACGTTGCGGCCATGGCTCAAATATTCAGGTACTTTATCAATGCGGTAGGTTAATGTCTGGTAGGCGTCGCGAGGTTGAATAACTCCATTGAGTTCTACTGTCGCTATCGGGCCGCCGAGTGAATCGAACAGGCTGTTCCGTGGCAGTGGTTGATACGCCTGACGGTTAACCAGCTTAGCGGTCACCGGCTCGGTAAGCGCGTCGCCAAAACGAACCTCAGCGGTTTGTAAGTCGCTATCTTGTAATTCACTGGCCTCCCGGAAGCTAAGCAATGCCTGCAGCTGTAGTTCGCTGTTGCCTATAGTGAGGATATACCCGCCCCGGGCGATGGTATCACCGCGCTGAAGTTGTTCATTTATAGCCAGTACCGTGGCGTTTCTTGGTGCGGCGATGCTGAGCTGAGTGCTGGCGGCGTTGAATGTCGCTAACCGCTGTTCCAGCCGTTGCGTGTCGGCTAGCAACCAAGTGCGCAATGCACCTTGTTCACCGCTGGCAGCTAACGCCGAGATACGAGCCTGTTGAATTTCAATATCCAAGGCTGTTTGTTGACGCTCGAAGCGAAGTGCCGGATTTTCTAGTAAGGCTAGTGTCTGTCCGGTAGCGACCTTGTCACCCACCTTCGGCAGTTCACTATTGAGTAAGCCTTCTTCGCTCGCGGTAAGCGTTAGTTCGTCGGCCAAAACCAGCATGGCAGGCAAGCTTTGCTTAGCGCTAAATGGCAGCGTCAATAAGATGATAAAGCCAACGATTAACAGCAATGACAACGCAATTCGCCACGGTTTTCCCATTAAACCACGCTGACTGTATAAGGCGCCGATTTCCTGAACCATGGGAGATAACACCAATAAACTAAAAACGAGAACGAAAGCCAATGCGCCGGGTTGCGCACCGATGAACCGATAAACCAGAGCGGCTAGCGTAACGCCAATAAGCACACGATAGCTAAAGGTAGCGACCCCGAACAAGGCAAGACGGCGTGGTTCCGGGTGTTGTTCTGGTGCTTCGGCCTGCCAGTCCCATAACAGTCGACGCATCTTGTGCTGGGCCAGCGATAGCCCACGAGGTTGTAAATTATCGGTCCGCCAGGCGTCCATCAACATGTAATAGCCGTCGAAGCGCATGAACGGGTTTAGGTTCACCAGTAGCGTGGTTATGAGCGCAGCGCTGGCGATAAAAAACAGCATATTGCGCAGCAGGCCGGTGCCCGTGAAACCCCATAGGAACAGCGCAATAGCAGCTAGTGCCAACTCAAAACGAATGCCAGCTGAATCGATTAGAAATCGTTGCTGACGGTCTGGGAGTTTCCATGCCTGGGTAGTGTTGGTGTACAGAATAGGCCAGAGGAGTATCAGCATCACGCCCATTTCAGACACGTAAAGCCCTTTGGCTTTTGCCGAAAATCCGTGAGCGAATTCGTGCAGTATTTTGGTTACAGCGAGACAGACAAAAAACAGTAGCGCGCCACGTGGCGTAAACAAATAACCACCGGATGCCACAAATGCTTCCCACTGCGGTACTACCCGCAATAGCCCGATTATTCCTAACAAGCTATAAAGCCAAAGCAGCGGTTTGCTAGCGAGTATCCGGGCAAACGGTAAGTAGCGGGTTAACAGGTTATCCGGCTTTACCAGTGGTAAGCGCAGAAACATCAGTTTTTTTAGGCGCTGGACTAATGATGGCTGCGCCTCGGGTACATCTACCGCCGTAGCGTGCAATTGTTGCTGCTGGAGCATGGTTAAAAACGGCAATAATTCGCTCGGTGTCGGCAGCTTGCCGTGTTGTCGGCGGTAGCGCGCTAAGGCTGTTTGCAAATCTTTGTCGATGGTGAGGCAGAGCAATAGATCGTGTTCGTCACGACCGAGTCTGAATAAGCCGTCGCTAACAGGGTCTTCTAGCGTCCAGGTCGGTTGCTGCCATTCGTCTACCGGGCCACGGTGCAGGCGCAGGTCACTACGTAACCCGCGCCAACTAGTGGGCAATAACTTATTAACCACTGCTGCCAACTCAGCGGCTGTTCCCGCCCCGTTTCTTTTCTCACCTGACTGATTATTTAATCCAGCGGCAGATGAGCCGTCGGCCAGCGATATTGCAGTGTCCTGCATCGTTAGTTAATAACCTTGCAGCAAACTTCAATCATCGCTGACTCACTGCTGGCGTGATTGGCTGGGCTCAGCACTTCCGTCATTCATGTAGCGGCCAATAAGCGAGCTCTGAGCGTTGCCGACGCGGTCAGCAATATGGGTATCGCCCTCAGTTGGCGGTACGTTGCTCGCTTCATTAGCGCCGTCGTTCATATAGCGTCCGGTTAGACTTGCTTGTGCCGTCTTCAGTAATGCGTTTTCGTCCTGGATCAAGCTTTCATTGAGCAAGCCAAGCATGGCTTCCAGTGATTCGCTAGCCGACGCCGCACCGTCGTTCATGTAGCGGCCAGTAAGCTCAGCCTGAGCTGTCGCTAATCTGCTATTAGGGTCGTCCGTGTCATTAATGCGACATTCCAGGTCGAGCACTTCGAACAGCGAACAAGCCTGTGTTAACTCGTCGGGTGCTGCTGCGGACTGATTGGCTTGGAAACTCTCCGCCTGTTGCATAAAGGCTAGTTCCCGACGCAGGTCATCAAGGCTGTTATCGAGCGTGTCGAAAGCAGAGTTAATAAGCTGGCTACCAGAACCTATTAGCCCGATATCTGGTGGCAATGTATTCACTACAGGAGGTAATACTGGTGGTTGGCCAATAGGTGGTTGCAGCGTAACGAATGGAGTGAAGGGTTCGCCATCATCTACGCCGTCAGGCGTTCTGGCTATCGGCGGCGTAATGATGAAGTTCTGTACCGCGCTAGATGCCTCAAGTGGATCGCTGACTTCAAACAGGAAACTGTCGCCTGGAGAAACCCCGCCCTCATCAGGGTCGCCGAAGTAGGTGTAGGTCAATTCACTGTCGTTCAGGTCTGCGGCACTAATTTCGTCACCAGCTGATATTGATAGTACTGGCTCTCCTGGCCGGCTTAATATCAAAAACCCATTTTCTGGCAAGCTAATAATTCTTAGGGTCAAATCATCACGAACATGATCACTGTCGGAAAACTGAATCAAGTCTGCCGATAAGCTACCACCACCGACAATGTGTTGTGATGGTGAGAGTCGATCAGCTGCGAGCGGGTCGCTGCTTGCTACTGGCGGATCGTTAACAGTGATAGCTACGTCCAACGGATCGCTGGTTCCACCTTCGTTATCGACGGCGACGAAGCAGAAGTTAGCCGGGCCGCTGTAATCGGTAGCGGGCACAAACTGCAGGCCGGCGGCTTCGGTTAGTGTTAGTTCCTGGCCAGCTATAACCGTCGAGCCATCAGCCAGTTGCAGCGTACCGGCAACTAGGTCGGGCACTTTCGTAACTACAAAGGACTCGATAGTCCCGTCGATATCGGTGCCGCTTAGCGGCACTTCCACCGGCATATTTTCGTTGGTCGTGACGGGATCAGCGGTTACGCTTGGCGCATCGTTAACCGGCGTAACGGTAATGGTGATTTCCGCCGGGTCGCTGGTCGCGCCTTCGTTATCAGTGACCGTGAAGCAAAGCGTCACATCGCCATTAAAGTCGGCTGCTGGCACAAACTGAATGCCGGCTGCGAGCTCAGGAGTAATCGGTTGGTTAGCGACAACCGCAGTGCCGTCAGCGAACAGCAACTGGCCGTCGGTAGGCAGTTTGGTGACCGTAACAAAGTCGATGGTGCCATCGACGTCGGTGCCACCCAGTGGGATATTGACCGTGGTGTCTTCGTTGGTCGTGACGTCATTGTCGGTAGCAACCGGTGCGTCATTAACGCCGGTAATAGTGATTACCAGTTGTGCCGTATCGGCCGCACCGTTGTTATCGGTAATGCTGTAAGCGAAGGTCTCGGTGGCGGTCTGGCCGACGGCCAGACTGTCATAGGCCCCGT
>CAJQNE010000063.1 GCA_905479545.1 uncultured Gammaproteobacteria bacterium
AAGGGTGTTGTTAAGAACCTGACCGATTACGGCGCATTCGTTGACCTTGGCGGTATTGATGGCCTGCTCCACATCACTGATATGGCCTGGAAGCGTGTTAAGCACCCTTCAGAGGTTGTTGAAGTTGGCGAAGAGCTAACCGTTAAAGTATTGAAGTTCGACCGTGAGCGTGTCCGCGTATCACTCGGCCTTAAGCAACTTGGCGCTGATCCATGGGCTGATCTCGCACGTCGTTACCCCGAAAGCACTCGCATGTTCGGTAAAGTGACCAACCTGACCGACTACGGTTGCTTCGTAGAAATTGAAGACGGCGTTGAAGGCTTGGTTCACGTTTCTGAAATGGATTGGACTAACAAAAACGTTAGCCCCGGTAAGCTGGTTCAGGTTGGCGACGAAGTTGAAGTGATGGTGTTGGATATCGACGAAGAGCGTCGTCGTATCTCACTTGGTATGAAGCAGTGTCAGTCCAACCCTTGGGATGACTTTGCGGTTAACTTTAACAAAGGCGATAAAATATCCGGCAGCATCAAGTCGATTACTGATTTCGGCATTTTTGTAGGCTTGGACGGCGGCATTGACGGTCTGGTTCATTTGTCTGACATTGCTTGGAATGACGAAGGCGAAGATGCCGTTCGTAACTTCAAGAAAGGTGACGAGCTTGAGACGGTTGTATTAGCAGTTGACCCTGAGCGCGAGCGTATTTCGCTGGGCTTGAAGCAGCTTGAGCAAGATCCTATTTCTACCTTCATGGGCCTGTATGAGAAAGGCGCTATTGTTAAAGGTAAGGTCAAGGAAGTTGACGCTAAAGCGGCCGTTATCGAATTGGCTGATGGCGTTGAAGGCATCTTGCGTGCTTCAGAACTCTCGCGTGACCGCGTTGAAGACGCTCGCACCGTGCTGAAAGAAGGCGAAGCCGTTGAAGCTAAGTTTATCGGTGTCGATCGCAAAACCCGCGTAATTAACTTGTCGATAAAAGCCAAGGAAATGGGCGACGAAGCTGAAGCGATGGACGAATTGTCTGATCGTGATGACCAACCTTCGGCCACGCTGGGCGATCTGTTGAAAGAGCAGCTTCGCAAGTAGGTAAAACTACTGTAAGCTATTGTTCGTGAAAGCAATTCACGAACAATTAACGGCAGCGGGTAGCGTTAATTCGCTACCCGCTGTTTTTTTATGGCTCCGGGCAGCGCGCGTGCATGGTTTTGCTCACGTAGCCACCGGTAGACCATAGATTCTAGCGTTTTACCTAAGTGTAATGAATAAAAGGACACTGTAATGACCAAGTCCGAGCTAATTGAAGCTTTGGCCTCACGACAGCGCCACCTGGCTCCGAAGGATGTTGAGCTAGCTGTGAAAACGATTGTTGAAGAAATGAGTGAGTCCCTATCGCAGAAAGACCGCATCGAAATTCGGGGCTTTGGCAGTTTTTCGTTGCATTACCGTCCGCCACGTGTGGGTCGGAACCCTAAAACGGGCGAGTCAGTGCCGTTGGAGGGCAAGTATGTACCCCATTTTAAACCGGGTAAGGAGTTGCGCGAGCGGGTGAACGAGTTGGTAGGTACTGAAATTGTCGACTAACTAAGCATGACAATCAGCCTGTGCGGCTAAAAGTTCGCTCAGGCTGTGAACCGGCACTGGATCATGGTAAAAAGTACCTTGAATTCAGTGCCGGTTTTTTTACGCCGCATAGTTGCGGCAATATCAGCACACCAAAATATAGGTAACTGCAGTGCGAGTACTAAAACTCATCGTTCTTATTTTTGTAGCATTGGCTGCTATTAGTTTTGCGTCGATTAACGCCGAGGGCTCGGTGCTGATTAATTACTACGTCGGCAGCATTCAGGTACCGGTAGTTATTCTGGTGTTGGCGACGTTTTTGTTAGGTGTGGTTTTTGGCGGACTGTTGATGTTAGGGCCATATTTAGCAGCCTCACACCATTATCGCAAAGAGAAGCGAGAGCATATCCGCGATGTAAATCAATTGTCGTCTGCCAAGCAGGCGCGTCTGGGTTAGTGGTACGTTTCAGGTATCTAGCCACTCTATCCCGCTAACGGCATCTCGCAATGAATTCTGAAGCATGGTTAGTGCTGGTAGTAGTTGTTTGCGTCATTCTTTCGTTGGTGGGCGTGGGGTGGTGGTTAGCTCGGCGGAAATATAAAAGCCGCTATAAAAACATTTTTAAGCCATTCGAAGTAGATGAGCGTGACTATCTGCGCTGTCTGAATTTTCTCCTGAACGATGAGCAGGACAAAGCTGTAGAACTGTTTACCAAAATGGTAGACGTGGATGCTCAGACGGTAGAAACCCACCTGGCGTTAGGTGCGCTATTCCGGCGTCGCGGTGAGATGGACCGGGCCCTAAGGGTGCATCAAAACGTAGTGGCGCGGCCTGACTTGCACCCTAGAGACCGGGCTGATGCGTTGCTGGAGCTAGCTCGCGACTATCAAAGCGCCGGAGTATACGACCGCGCTGAAGGTGTGTTGCTTGATCTCGCGCAAGGCAATTATAACTCGGTCGATGCGCTAAAAACTTT
>CAJQNE010000064.1 GCA_905479545.1 uncultured Gammaproteobacteria bacterium
CGGTAGATATGGCTAAATACCGCGACATATCGGTGAACATTCAGGCCATGTTTCGCGAGTACACGGATTTGGTAGAGCCACTCTCATTAGACGAAGCGTTTCTCGATGTAAGCGAGTGCGATGCTCAAGAAGGAATCGCGACTCGGATTGCTGCAGAAATACGCCAACGTATTTTTGCTGAGCATCAATTAACTGCCTCCGCCGGTATTTCGGTGAATAAATTTATTGCCAAAGTCGCCAGCGACTGGAATAAACCCAACGGCCAATACGTGGTGCCGCCGGCAAAAGTAGATGACTTCGTAACGGCACTGCCAGTGAACAAGTTATTCGGCGTCGGTAAAGTCACCGCAAACAAGCTGCATGGCATGGGCGCACAAACCTGCGGAGACTTACGCCAATTCTCTGAGCAGGAACTGAGCTTGCACATGGGCACGTTTGGTACACGTCTCTATCAACTTTGCAGAGGCGTGGATGAGCGACCGGTAAAAACCAATCGCCGCCGCAAAAGCCTCAGCGTGGAAACCACCTTCAGCAGCGATCACGGCCAACTTGAGGAGTTGCAGCCGGTGTTGACAAATCTACTCGACGAACTTGAAACCCGCTTTGGCAAACAGCGCAGCCGTTATGGCATTAACGGCGTGTTTCTGAAACTAAAATTCCATGACTTCCAACAAACCACTATCGCGCATGGCGGCCGTTACTTTTGGGACAAAGCGCTATTACACCGCGAATACACCGCGCTGCTAGCCGAAGCCTGGCAACGTGGTAATAAAGCCGTGCGACTGCTGGGTTTAGGCCTGCAATTTGTTACGCTGGACGAAGCCGCTGAACAGCTGGATTTTTTCAGCGCCGACCTTGAAAGCGCATAGGTGCAGTAATGTCAGAGCAGCCTCAAGCCACATCACCAGACGTACCGCAGGAGAAAATCCCAAAGCTGCTAATCGTTTATCACACACAAACCGGTAACACCGAACAGCTGGCCAAAGCCGCTTATGAAGCCGCACTGGAAATTGAGGCCGTGGAAACAACATTGCAAAGAGCCTTCGACACCAGTATTGACGACCTTAAAAATTGTGACGGCCTGCTGCTCGGAACCCCGGAAAACTTCGGCACCATGAGCGGCGCCGTTAAAGACTTTTTTGACCGTACCTATTATCCGCTAGAAAACCATTTTACCGGTCTACCCTATGGCATTTTTGTTAGCGCAGGCAATGATGGCACCGGCGCAGTACGTGAAATTGAACGCATCGCCAAGGGGTATCCCTTTGAATTGGTCGCCGAACCGATTATTGGTCGTGGTGAGGTTACTAAGGAGTACTTGCAGCGATGTCGGGAATTAGGGCAAACACTGGCGGCGGGGTTGGAACTGGGAATTTTTTAAACCCCACTCCAAACCCGATCACCCTGAGCCGGTCGAAAGGCTGCCAATATTGTAGCCGAGACTTCGACAGGCTCAGTCCGAACGGTTATTGGGAATTGTCAGCGTAGATTCAGCTGGATATGTAATGTCGAAAAACCCTTAACCAACCCGTTCTAAATACTCTAACAACAACTGCGGGAAACGCCGCCCCTTAAACTGATTCACATCTAAGCGATAAGCCACTTTCACCCGGTCGCCCACCTGCGGCACTTCACCGGAAAATCGAAAATAGATCGCATCAGCCAGCTCACTACGGCCCTTTTCACCTAAGGTGAATTTCACATGGTTATCGCGCAGCTGACGCACTGTCAGCACTTCAAATTGGCCATCGAATACCGGCTCAGGAAACGCTTGTCCCCAAGGGCCTGCCGTTCGCAGCTCCTCGGCATTATCGAGTTGAATGTCTTCAAGCGTTAGCTCGCCATCCGTCATTAACACAGCGTTGCGATGCTCTTCTGCCAAGTGCTTTTCAACATATTCAGCCAACGCTATTTGTAGCCTTGGTAAATGCTTACGATCAAGACTTAAGCCGGCCGCCATAGCGTGACCACCGAACTTGCCCAATAGCCCTGGAATTTGAGCATCAATGGCTGCCAGCGCGTCGCGAATATGTAAGCCAGGAATAGACCGCGCCGAGCCTTTTAGCATTTTGTCGCATTCCGGCGCAAAAGCAATCACGGGCCGGTGAATCGCATCTTTTGTCCGGCCTGCTACCAAACCGACAACACCCGGATGCCAGGTTTCGTCAAACAGACAAAGTGCTGCAGGCATATCTTTACTGTCTTTAAGCAGAATCCGTTCGACAGCCTGCATCGCTTCGGTTTGCATGCCGGCTTCCACTTCCCGGCGCTCGCGATTCAGCGAATCCAACTCAGCAGCATGCTCACCGGCAACATCCTCACTATCAGTCAACAGGCACTCGATACCCAGCGACATATCATCTAGCCGGCCAGCCGCATTGAGTCGCGGGCCAACGGCAAACCCCATATCACTGGCGACCACCCGGCTGTAGTCGCGTTTTGCGACTTCCAGCAAGGCCCGAATTCCCGGCACGCAGCGGCCCGCTCGAATACGACGTAAGCCCTGCTCTATCAATACCCGGTTACAGTGGTCGAGTGGCACTAAATCAGCAACGCTGCCAAGTGCGACTAAGTCCAGCAACTCGGCGAGATTCGGCACTGCAATGCCCTGCTGCTCAAACCAACCGGCTTCACGTAACTCCGCCCGCAGAGCCAGCATCACATAAAAAATAACGCCAACCCCGGCAAGGCACTTACTGGGAAAATCATCACCGTGCAAATTCGGGTTCACAATCGCAGCCGCAACCGGTAACTCATCCCCTTGCAAGTGATGATCGGTTATCACCAGCTTAATACCGCAGTCGGCGGCCGCCTTCGCACCGGCAATACTGGAAATACCGTTATCAACGGTAATAATCACATCCGGCTTCGGCCATTGATCGCTTCCCTCTGCCGCCACGGCAACAATTTCAGGGCTTAGGCCGTAGCCGTACTCAAACCGGTTCGGCACCAGGTAATTGGCCGACAGACCCATCATTTTCAGCGCGCGAATGGCGAGCGCACAAGACGTCGCGCCGTCGGCATCAAAGTCGCCTACGACCAGCACGTTTTGTTGCTCCCGTACCGACTCGCTCAGCAGCTTTGCCGCCGCATCAATGCCGGAGAGCTGCTTAGGGTTTGGCAAAGCCTGCAAGCCTAATTGCAACTCAGCAATGTTTGATAGCCCACGATTGGCATACAGGCGTTTCAGCAGCGGCGATAAGTCGGCTGGAAAGTGGATGATTTCGGCGTTAGTTTCGCGACGTTTTAGCGTTGGGGTAATTCGGGGCATAGCGTAGGTCTGGTAATCGCAAAGAGTCGAAGTGCCGGCAACTATATCTTAAACCAGCGCCGCAAAGCCGCGCGGTTCCACTGGCAAACGTCGCCGTTGTAGGAATACAACGTCAGCCAACCCAGTTGCTTTTCGCGCAACAGCTGCTCACACCGAAGCATCCAGGCGTTGAGCTCGCCGGGCGCACCAGCGATAAGCCAATGCTCACCGCGACAAGGAGTAACAGTAAGCGGGTCGACTAATGGTTCGGCATCAGGCAGTAGGTCGCTTTCACCAAACACCCGGTTCCAATTACTGCATGGCACTTCGAGCACAGTGCCATCGGGCAACAGTCGCCCGGTTAACGCCATTAATATGTCGTTAAAATTATTGGCGTGCCACTTGCCGCGAAACCCGCAATTAGCGAACGCTGCGGGTAACTCCAGGCTTGCATTAGCAACAAGCGAAAACTCAGCTAAGGGTAGCTTGCCCGCCATAAAACAGAACTAGCGCTGCGGTGGAATGGCGTAGGTGCCGGTTGCGTGTGCGACCGGCTGGTCATCGCCATCAGAGTAAATGGCCACTTCGCCTACCGCGAGCAGCTTGCCGAGCTTTATGAGCTTACAAACGCCAATAATATCTTTGCCGGCAGCAGGCTTTCGCAGGAAATTAATATTCAGATTGGTAGTAACGGCCAGCGCCACCAAACCTATTTCACTCAATATGGCAGCGTACAGCGCAGAATCTGCGACCAGCATTAGTGTCGGGCCGGAAATTGTGCCACCGGGGCGTAAATCACCGTCGCCTACCGGCAAACGCATTGTCGCTGACTGACCACCGACCTTTTCAACAATACCGCGAGACTGCGGAAACTCACGACGAAAAAATGTCGTAAGCTCTGCTGCTGTCACTGCTGTATCTGCCATTATTTTAAAGATGAATTCCGGCGCTAACTACATGTTGCCCAGAATGGCGTCCCGCACCTCTTCCAGCTTGGCATCAATCGGCACCAGCTCAACTTTGCTCTGCTTAATAGCGATATCAGGATCTTTCAAACCATGACCGGTAAGCGTGCATACCACCGTGCTGCCTTCCGGGATTTTGCCGTTATTGATATCGCGCATCGCACCGGCCAGTGAAGTCGCCGAAGCCGGCTCACAGAACACGCCTTCGCGGGTCGCCAGCAACTGCTGTGCAGCAAGAATTTCTTCATCGCTACACTCGTCAAACCAGCCTTCGCTTTCTTTCATTACTGCCTGCGCCGGCTCCCAGCTTTGTGGGTTACCGATACGAATAGCGGTCGCCACGGTGTCCGGGTCTTTAACCGGGCCGCCACGCATAAATGGCGCAGAACCGTCGGCTTGATAACCGACCATTTTCGGCCGTTTGCTGATCATGCCGCTGCCGGAATACGGGCAATGGCCGTTGCAGAGTTTGCAGGCATCGGTGATGTGCTCGCCGGAACAAGCCATTTCGGTGTAGCCAATCCAGTGCGCCGTGATGTTACCGGCGTTACCGACCGGCAGGCAGTGGAAATCGGGCGCACGTTCCAGCTCTTCTACAATTTCGAAGGCCGCCGTTTTCTGGCCCTGCAAACGGTAGGGGTTAATCGAGTTTACGATCGTCACCGGTGCATGCTCGGCAACGTCTTTCACCAGCTGCATCCCATCGTCAAAATTACCGCGTATCTGAATGACAACCGCGCCGTGCATCACCGCCTGGGCCAGTTTACCCATCGCAATTTTGCCTTCGGGAATAAGTACAAAGGCTTTAATACCTGCCCGTGCAGCGTACGCGGCGGCAGCGGCCGAAGTGTTGCCGGTAGAAGCGCAGATAATGGCTTTAGAGCCTGATTCAACGGCTTTGGTAACGGCCATGCACATGCCGCGGTCTTTAAACGAACCGGTAGGGTTCAGACCTTCATACTTAACGTAAATTTCTACGTCTTTATCCATATCTTTCGGGATATTGTTCAGCTTAATCAGTGGGGTATTACCCTCCCCTAAACTAATAACCCGTGTGTCGTCGCTAATCGGCAAGCGATCGCGATAGCGTTCAATAAGACCTGTGTAACGGCGACGATATGGCATGGTGTTTTCCTCGATTTCGGCCTGTCAAACAAGCCTTTTCAAAATAAGTGCTGCGTTTACTTAATCACGGATCAATAGCGTGTAAACGTTTAAATAATGTGCTCGACCCGCAGCCGGGAAACAGGTCCGCTTACGGCTGATAGCGCTTTAATATCTTCGATAGCGCCATCCATTTCGCTTTCACGAACTTTACGGGTCAGCATGATAACCTTTGCCATGCTCTCGTTGGCAGCCGGCTCGCGCTGAATTATCGCTTCAATGCTAATGCCCCGCTCACCAAAAATGCCGGCAATATCAGCCAATACGCCAGGGTTGTCATACACCGTCAAACGTAAGTAGTAGCCGGTTTCAACTTCACTGATGTCGGCGATGGGCATATCGGCCATGGCATCCGGCTGGAAGGCCAAATGCGGCACACGATGCATTGGGTCAGACGTAATGGTCCGAACGACGTCCACCAAATCGGCCACTACCGCTGAAGCAGTCGGTTCTGCACCTGCGCCCGCACCATAATGTAGTGTCGGGCCTACCGCGTCAGCTTCTACATGCACCGCGTTCATAACGCCGTT
>CAJQNE010000065.1 GCA_905479545.1 uncultured Gammaproteobacteria bacterium
TCACGCACAGTAGTGCGCTCCGCTTCTTTGTCGCCAACGACTCCTTGCTCTTGCCAATGCTCGCTACGCCCAAACTCGATTATTAAGCTGTTTATTCGGGCTTGCTAGCGCTAATAAACGGCCGGAAGTTGACCACTGCCACGTCTAAATTTTATTTAAACACTCCAAACCTTCGCCGGAGTAAGTAATGCCCTTTATCCCTCATACCGAGCAAGATACGACAGCGATGCTCAGCGCCATTGGTGCTGACAGCATTAACGATTTGTTCGACGAAATTCCTGCCAAGCTACGCGATGTAGATTTGAGCGCGATTCCAGCCGGTTTAACCGAGCAGGAAATCAGCAGGCTGATGCATGAGCGTGCGGCTCAGGATGGTCAGCTGCAGTGTTTTATTGGCGCGGGTGCTTATGAGCATCATATTCCGGCGGCTGTGTGGGAAATTACCACGCGGGGGGAGTTCTATAGTGCTTACACGCCGTATCAGGCCGAGGCCAGCCAGGGCACCTTGCAGTTGTTGTACGAATATCAAACCATGATGGCGAGCCTGAATGACATGGATGTGTCGAATGCATCGTTGTACGACGGTGCGACGGCTTGTGCTGAGGCCGTGTTGATGGCGGTGCGGGCGAACCGTAAGAGCAAGAGCAAAAAAGTGCTGGTGGCGGGTACGCTGAACCCGCATTACCGGGTAGTGATGGATACCATTACCCGCCATCAGGGTATCGAGCTGGTGGATCTACAGTGGGATGATGCCAGCGGCATTACGCCCGTCGATGCGCTAGCCGAATACGCCGGTGCTGACATCGCTGCAGTAATGATTCAGAACCCGAATTTCTTTGGTCGTTTTGAAGAAATTGATGCGATGACCGACTGGGCGCATGACAATAAAGCGCTGGTTATCGCCGTCTGCAACCCCACCTCGCTGGCAATTATCACTCCGCCGGGGCAGTGGGGTAGTGCGGGTGCCGATATTGCTTGTGGTGATGGCCAGCCATTGGGCGCACCGATGAGTTCCGGCGGCCCTTACTTTGGTTTTATTACCTGTAAGCAGCCGATTGTGCGGCAAATGCCCGGCCGTATTATCGGCCGCACGGTCGATATGGACGGCAAGCCTGGCTATGCGCTTACGCTGCAAGCTCGCGAGCAACATATTCGCCGCTCGAAGGCGACTTCAAACATCTGTACCAACCAGGGTTTGTTGGTAACCGCAGCCACCATTCATATGAGCATTATTGGTCCGGACGGGCTTGCGGCTGTTGCCGAGCATAGTCATGCGAATACGCAGAAACTGGTCGCTCTACTAACTGAAATTGACGGCGTGAAAGCCCGCTTTGAAGGGCCGACGTTCCACGAAACAGTGCTCGAATTGAATCAACCGGTGGGTGCGGTACTGGCGCGGCTGGCTGATGCCGGAATTGCGGGTGGTTTCGCTTTGGCCCGTAGCCCGAATGCCGAGCAAGCCAAACTTGATGACTGCCTGTTGGTATGTGCCACTGAAACCAAAACCACTGCCGACCTCGAAGCCTATGCGGCAGCGATGAAATCGGTACTCAGCCAGCAGCAGCGTGCTGCGTAAAACCTTAAGTTACTTATCCGCAGATTACGCAGATGCCGCAGATTAAAAACAGCACTAACAGTTTTGGAGACGGACGAAACCCGTTTTAAAGAGGTTGGAAAAACTATGTTTCATACAAGTTTGAATAAGTTCTGTTAGAACCAACGCCCAAAAAATCTGCTTAATCTGCGAAATCTGTGGATAAAAAAGAACGGAAAAGAAAATGACTATCGCAAGCAACGAAACACCGCTAATTTTTGAACACAGCCGCGCTGGCCGTCGGGCTTTTGCACAGGCACCTGAGCGCTCGGCAGTGGGCAACATTCCTGCTGGCCTGCGTCGTAAAGATAAGCCGACGCTGCCCGAAGTGAGTGAGCTGCAGGCTGTGCGCCATTACACCCGCTTATCGCAGAAAAACTTCAGTATCGATACGCAGTTTTACCCATTAGGTAGCTGCACCATGAAGTACAACCCGCGCGCCTGTAACACGCTGGCGATGTTGCCGCAGTTTCTCGGCCGTCATCCCTTGGCGAACGACGCTCATGGCCAGGGAGTGTTGAGTTGCTTGCACGATCTGCAGGATATTCTTAAAGAAGTGACCGGCATGAAAGGCGTAGCACTGGCCCCTATGGCCGGCGCTCAGGGTGAGTTTGCCGGTATGGCGATGATTCGTGCCTACCACGACGCACGCGGCGACACGGCTCGCACCGAAGTACTGGTGCCAGATGCTGCCCACGGTACCAACCCGGCCACCGCCGTAATGTGTGGTTATAAGGTTAGAGAAATTCCTACCGACGACCAGGGCGATGTCGATTTTGAAGCGCTGAAAGCGGCTGTCGGCCCACAAACCGCCGGCATTATGCTCACCAACCCCAGCACATTAGGCGTATTTGAGCGGAAAATACTCGAAATTAGCAGCCTGATTCACGAAGTAGGCGGCCTGCTGTATTACGATGGCGCCAATCTTAACGCCATTCTCGGCAAATGCCGCCCCGGCGATATGGGCTTCGACGTTATCCATATGAACCTGCACAAAACCTTCTCAACCCCGCATGGTGGTGGTGGGCCGGGATCTGGTGCGGTCGGTGTATCAGAACGGCTACTACCGTTTATGCCGATTCCTCTGGTGTTGAAGGAAGACGAAAAATTCCGCCTCGCGACCGAAAAGGACCGGCCGCAAAGCATCGGCCGTATGAGTGCCTTTACCGGTAATGTCGGCGTGTTGCTGCGAGCCTATATTTACGCCCGCATGCTAGGCAAAGAAGGCATGGTCCGCGTCGCCGAATACGCCACGCTCAACGCCAACTACATTATGGCCGAGCTGGAAAAAGCCGGGTTTGATCTGGCCTTCCCTGAACGTCGGGCCAGCCACGAGTTCATCGTAACCCTCAAGCGTCAATCGAAAGAAAGTGGCGCAACCGTTACCGACTTCGCCAAGCGTCTGCTCGACAAGGGCTATCACGCCCCGACCACGTACTTCCCGCTACTAGTGCCGGAATGCCTGCTCATTGAGCCGACCGAAACCGAAGCCAAAGAAGATCTGGATGGCTTTATTCAGGCGATGAAAGATATTCAGGTAGAAGCCGATTCCGATATCGATCAGCTGCGCGGCGCACCGTATACGATGCCGGTGAGGCGTTTGGATGATGTGCGGGCTGCGAGGCAGTTGGATATTAAGTGGCTGCCTGAGAAGGGCGAAGCCGCTTAACGCTTCTGTATCCGATAACCGTTCAGGAGAAGCCTGTCGAAGCTCGCTACAGAGGCCTTCGACAGGCTCAGTCCGAACGGCTTTTTGTAGGCCATAGTTATCGGCTAGATACCACGCATCACCGCCCCACATTCCATATGGTGCGTATAAGGAAACTGATCAAAAAACGCGAACTGCTTGATCTCATGCGTTTCGCTCAATTGCTTTAGATCCCGCGCCATCGTTTCTGGGTTGCAGGAAATATAAAGAATATTGTCGTAGTCAGCGACCATCTCTCGGGTGAAGTCATCGAGGCCGGCGCGGGGTGGGTCGACGAATACGGTGCTGAGGTTGTAGCTGGCCAGGTCAATTTCACGCAGGCGACGGAATTCACGCACGCCACGAATCGCTTCGGAGACTTCTTCAGCAGACATTCGGGCGACTTCAATATTATCGACGCCGTTAATCTCGCAGTTTTGAAGTAAGGCTTTGATCGATACTTTTGATATTTCGGTCGCTAATACTTTGTTGAAATATTTTGCGAGTGGCAGCGTGAAGTTGCCGTTGCCGCAGTAGAGTTCCAGCAAGTCGCCGCCAGCAATCCCTGCCGCTTGCTGGCAGGCCCAGCTGATCATTTTCTGATTCACAATCGCGTTCGGCTGGGTGAAGCTGCCTTCGTACTGCAGGTACTTAAAATCGCGTTTGTCAGCGGTTAACTGCTCAGTAACGTAGTCGTTGCCAATCACTATTTTTTGTTTGCGGCTGCGGCCGATAAGTTGACAGCCCAGTGTCTCGGCCAGCGCCGTGCCCGCGGCGAGCCAATCGTCGTCCAGCGGTTTGTGGTAAATCAGCGTTACCAGCATTTCGCCGCTGAGCGTACTGATAAACTCCACCTGGAAGCACTTTAGCCGCAGTAGCTCGCTACTATTTAGTGCGGCCAGCACCTTCGGCATCAGTTCATTCATGGCCTGGCTTGCTACCGGAAACTCATCAATGCGAATCGGGGTTTTCCGGTCTTCAGGGGCGAACATTGCATAGAAGCAATCGTTGCCTTCATGCCAAAGCCGGAACTCAGCCCGCATCCGGTAAAACTCGGGTGGCGACTCAAAGGTTGTTGGGGTGGGGATCGTCAGGCCGTCAAAAAAAGCGCTGACTCGTTGTTGTTTTTCGGCAAGTAGTTGGTGGTAGCGGTCGGGTTCGGTGAGAAGTAGTGGCATATTTATGGGGGCTGGGAACTCAGCAGCGGTTGAAGCTGCCGGATTGTACGCTGATCAGGTATTGGCTGAATTGGATTGAGTCAGCGGTTACCGGGGCTTAAAAGCGATAACTTTGTTGCGGCCGCTGGCTTTGGCTTCGTACAGCACTGAATCTGCATGGCGAATAAGCTGGCTGGTCGTTATTGGATTGGTCGAAGAAAAAGTAGCGACACCAATGCTGATAGTAACGCGACCGTGTTGGCTGCTGGGGTGGGGAATGTTTAAGTTGGCGACTTTTTGCCGAAGTAATTCAGCGAATTTTTCGGCCTCTTCGGTTGTCGCGCCAGGCAGTATGAGCACGAACTCTTCACCGCCGTAACGGGCGAAGAAGTCCGTGACCCGCCGACTCTGCTGAGTGACTGCCTTCGACAGCGTAATGAGGCACTCATCACCCGCTTGGTGACCAAAGCTATCGTTGTACAGCTTAAACTGGTCTACATCGAACATCAGCAATGATGTTGGCTCCGTGGAGCGCATCGCTCTGGCCCATTCGTGCGTAAGCTGTCGGTCGAAATATCCACGGTTGGCAATGCCCGTTAACGGGTCATGTATGGCGAGTGTGTGCAGGCGCTTTTGCAGTCGCTCGTAGTACCAAACAATCGCGGTGGCCAACACGCAGGTAATCGCGAGCATAATCGCTCTGGCGATACGTGCCTGGTGCGCCGTTAATTCTGTCTCCGGTTGTACTACTCCGCCTATCTGCATGCCCACCAATACGGCGAGTGCTAACACCGCCATGCCACTAAAGAGCCAGCCCGCGGTGGGGCCGATTAACAGGCATGCAGTGAGGGGAATCAACGGCAGAATGGCGAGGACCGGTGCACTTAAAGCGCCCGCCATATAACCGGTAACCAGAATCAGTACAGTCATGCTGACCAAAGTGATGGCGCTGGCTAGCAGCGCTTTTCCGTGGCGAGCCGAGAAATAGGCCAACAAAAACGCCAGCAGGCAGCTTAGGTTCATAATGAGAAGTAGTGGCGATATCGGCGCCACCAATGTGCGTAATAGCAGCCCTACAGCGGATGCCACAGCAAAGAACAGCGACACACGTCTGGCCAGACGCAGCCGTAAATACAACGAATCAGGGTAACTCTGATGACTGTCGGTATTTAGCTCCGGTGATGGCGTGGATAGTTTGATAGGCAGTACTCCACCTTTTCTTATCTGCTGTCGTTCCGCGTAAGGTTTAGTATGAGCGGATTATTATATTCTTATAATAAGGTAAATTCTGAGCAAGTGTCGTGGATGGTCAGCGCACTGTGTCCAACGGCACTTATTCACGGCGCATTGCTTCGCTAAGGCTTTTTTCGAAGGCGGTTCGTGGTGCAGCGTCAGTTATCGACACAAGTTTTACGCTGAACGCTCAGTTCCCGGTGAATTTTGGGTCAGCTGTGGCCCGGTCGCTACGAAACTACAGGGAAATAGCCATGCGAGGTACTAGCGCTTATCTGGCTGCCAGCGAACCACCGTCGGCTCTTGGCTGGCTTCCCAGCAGGGTAATTTGAACATTACGTTTTTGAACAAGTCACTCTGCTTAAATTTGTCTAACCACTGCCG
>CAJQNE010000066.1 GCA_905479545.1 uncultured Gammaproteobacteria bacterium
CGCCCGGTGTTTATTGAATGGCTTGAGCTGTAAACGTACGCCGTTGTGACTGCAGTATTTTGCGGTAAAGGCGTTATGCTCCGAACGAATATTGCCAGCCGGTGGCGGGGTACTCATACCAAACCAAAGTACTAGCCGATAGTAAGCTGTTTCCGCAGCACAGGTTGCGACAGATAATGAGCCATAGAGCAGGCCGCGCTCATGTTTACGACCGAAACGCGAACCCCAGGGCAGCGGCGGATAGCGAAACGGTGTGCTCAGTAGGTAGTGTAGGTCGGGCTCGGCGTCGGCAGGTTTTGAGCCTTCCAGTAGTTCTTCGAGTATGGCCTGCTCGGCTAAATCACTGACCAGTGAGAGCGTCGCGATTTGGTGCTGGCTTTCGACAATACGATGCAGCACACCACGAACCGGGTGAGCATGAGTGGCACCGCTGCATGCTTGCCAGATAGATTGGGTTGGTTCGGGCTTTGGTGGCACGGGTTACACACGACCACGCAGTGCATCAAGATAATTAACGACAGTCACTAAGCCTTGAATGCCTCGCATTTGCTCCAGCGGTACGCCGCCTGTGTGGTGGTTGGGCGTTCTTAAAAAATGCCGCATGCTTTCCAGATTGCCGCCGAACAGGGCAAACAGAGCGCGGTAGCTTCGTACCAATAGGAGCGCAAGCTCACCGGTTTTTGAATCGGCCTTGAGACTATTGCTCTTCTGCAACCGGGTAATGCCGGTACGGTGTAAACCAATAATATCGGCTAGTTCAGCTTGGCTAAGTTCTAGCTGGTCGCGAAGTTTTAACACTGCAGCCGCCAATACGGTATCGGCAGCAGGGTTAATTTGCAGTAATGCACTCATGACTTCATCTCGCTGTGTGATGCCCATATTTTAACCCATTTTGAGTAAATGAGCAAAATACACCATCGATGTTGCAAACGAGCGAGTCGCCTGTAGCGTTCCAGGCCGAGAGTATTGGTTAGATTTCCAAAAAGGCTATTAAGCAGCGGCCGATTTTCACGACAAAATGGGATAGCTTCAAAATATTTACGTCCCCCTGAGAACCGGGATGATTCTCGGGGGGGCAAGGCTGTTGAGATAAGATATCTCAGTCGCGAATCAGAGCTAACCTGATTAACCCGGTAAAGAGTCCGGGTTAATAAAATCGGGCTTAGATTTAGCGGATGTACTTGGCTAATTCCAGTCTGGCCACCACCATCCGATGCACCTCGTCCGGCCCATCGGCTAGTCGTAAGCAACGCTGCCACGCATACATGCTGGCCAACGGGGTGTATTGCGATACGCCTAAGCCACCGTGCAGCTGCATGGCGCGATCGATAACATCGAGTGCCATATTTGGCACATAGACTTTAATGGCCGAAATCATGCCGCGGGCCAGCTTATTACCGCCGAGATCCATTAACCGGGCAGCTTTTAGCGTCATCAAGCGGCCAGCTTCAATTTCAATGCGTGAATTGGCGATCACATCGAAGTTGCCACCGAGTTTGATAATAGGTTTGCCGAACGCGACCCGGCTCATGCCGCGTTTGCAGGCAAGCTCCAGCGCAGTTTCGGCGACGCCGATGGAGCGCATGCAATGGTGAATGCGGCCTGGCCCAAGACGACCTTGCGAAATTTCAAAACCGCGACCTTCACCCAGCAATATATTGGTTTTGGGTACCCGAACATCGGTGAATTTAATGCGCATATGACCGTGCGGGGCGTCGTCGTGGCCGAAAACGTGCATCGGGCCAACAATCTCTAAGCCGGGTGAGTCCATCGGCACCAGGATTTGTGATTGGCGGGCATGGCTGGCTGCATCGGGGTTGGTCACCACCATGCAGATCATGATTTTGCAGCGCGGGTCGCCGGCACCTGAAATCCAGTGCTTTTCGCCGTTGATAACATAGTCGTCGCCATCGGCAACTGCGGCGGTAGCGATATTAGTAGCGTCGGAAGAGGCGACGTCTGGTTCGGTCATGCCAAAACAACTGCGTATTTTTCCATCCAGCATCGGTACTAACCATTGCTGTTTTTGTTCGGGCGTACCGTAGCGTTCCAGCACTTCCATATTGCCGGTATCGGGCGCGGCACAATTAAATACTTCGGGAGCCAGCAGGCTGGTACCCATTTGCTCGGCAAGGTAGGCGTAATCGAGATTGGTAATTTTTGGCGTGTCGGGCCGCTTGGTATTCGGTAGGAAGAAATTCCACAGGCCATGCTCGCGAGCTTTAGCTTGCAGGCCTTCAATAATTTCGGTCATGCGTGGGGTGAGTTCCCAGCGGTCGCCTGTGCCGCCAACCTCTGCCCAATATTCGGGCTCTATCGGCGCAATTTCGTGTTCAATGAAAGCCTTTACCTGCTCCAGAATGGGACGATACGCTTCAGAAATTTCAAGATTGTTCAGGCCATCAATATCCACAGTATTTACTCGCAAAGGTTGGTGTAATCGGAGTGATGCAACTACCGATAGCATAACTTACCGAGCGAACGCTCGCTAGATTAATGTTGCGGCGCAGTGACCGCTTGGCAACGTTGGAGCGTTGCCAAGCGAAATCGCTGTTAGCGGTAGCTGGGTAAGGATGTTTTAACCTGGCTAAGCAGGAATAGCGCAACAATTACGCCGATTAGCTCAAGGACAAAGGCAATATGCAGAGCCGTATTGGCAGGCCCGTCGATAGCAAAGCTGAAAATACGAGCCAGCACATAACCCCCTAAAAACGTGGTGCAGAGCAATAAGCCAAAGCGTTGCATGGTGACGTTAAATGCGCACACGAGCAGGAGCAACGCGATCATGCCGTGCACGCCGCCATAGAGGCCGCGAGTCTCGTTAAATGCGGCGTTGCCGGCGAGGGTGATGCCGCTGTAGTCGGTAAGTAACTGCGGCTGAAGCAGCCCGAAGTAACTAGTCACAGCGAATCCAATGGCAAGGATAGTGAGGTATAGGCTGGTAGGTTTGTGCATGAGTATTCCTAAAGCTGTGTGATGAATAGGCCGGGCGGCTGAGTTTTGTGGTTTATACTTATTGAGTTTTGTTGTGGTAGTCGTCGACGCTAGCTTCCCAATTTTGGCCATCAAACTGCCGAATCGTTAGTTTGCTAATAGTGGCGGCATCCAGACAACGGGCGCTGACAGAGTACCCTTCGGGATGCGAACGCGGCACATAAAACGATTTAATGCCGCAATGTCGGCAGAATAGGTGTTCGGCAGTGCCGGTGTTGAACCGATAGCTCTTTAGTTCGGCTTCGCCACTGATTAGCTTGAAGTCCGTCTTGTTAACGATAAGGTGTAGATAGCTGGTCTTAGAGCATATTGAGCAATTGCATTCGTCTACCTTCAATTCGGCGGGAGCAGTAATTTCGAATCGCACAGCGCCGCAGTGGCAGCCGCCGGTATGGGTTACTAGTGCAGGGTTTGTCATAGCGGCGGTGCTCAGTTTATGAATTAATTAACCGTTTGCCCAAATTCCCCGAATTGGGCGCTGTAGTCAAGGCAGTAGCGACGTTTTACGTGCAAACTGCCCGCACTTTCACATAACGAATAAGCATAAGATGGCGAATAACGACAAAACTGAATTACCGGCCAGCGCGAAAGTCGTAATTATCGGTACTGGCTTCGCTGGTACCTGCATGGCGATTAAGCTCAAAGAAGCCGGAATCAACGACTTTGTGGTGCTCGAAAAGGGTTTCGATGTTGGCGGTGTATGGCGGGAAAATACTTACCCCGGTGCTGCCTGTGATATCCCTTCACATCTATATTCTTACTCGTTTTCGCCAAAAACGAATTGGTCGCGTCGATACCCGCCGCAGCCTGAGATTCTGGAGTACCTGCGTGAGATCGCCGAGAAGTATGAACTTCGCCCTCATATCCGTTTTGGTGTTGAGGTGGAGTCTGCCACTTTCGACGACGCGAGCGCCACATGGACGGTTAAAACCCGAGACGGCCAGCAGGTTACCGCGCCGATATTTATTTCCGGCGCCGGTCAGCTAAGTCGCCCGGCGATGCCGGATTTACCGGGTATTGAGAAATTCAAAGGTAAGGCTTTTCACTCGGCGAACTGGGATCACGATTTTGAGTTGAAAGGTAAGAAAGTTGCGGTGGTGGGCACCGGCGCCAGTGCCATTCAGTTCCTGCCGATTATTGCTCAGGATGTTGACCATCTGACGCTGTTCCAGCGCAGTGCGCCCTGGACGTTACCGAAGCCAGATACCGAGTACAGCAAGCTCGAAAAGCGTATGTTCGGCAAGCTGCCGGGGTTCCGGCGCGCCTACCGCTATGCGATATGGAAGTTCTTGGGTGAAGGTGCATTTTCTGCTTTTGAAAACCCCGGCAGCACCACGGGGCGAATTCTGAAGTGGGTATCCGAACGACAGCTGCGCACGCAGGTTGCTGACCCGGAATTACGTAAGAAATTGACCCCTGACTATCCGATCGGCTGCAAGCGGGTGCTGTTTACCAGCAACTGGTACGAGGCGTTAACGCGCGACAATGTATCAGTCGAAAATGGTGGCATAAAAGCCATTACCGCCACTGGTGTGCGTAGCGCCGATGGTGAACTGCATAAAGTAGACGCAATAATTTATGGCACTGGTTTTAAAGCGACGGATTTTTTAACGCCAATGACCATTAAGGGCGCTAACGGTCGCGACCTAAACGACGCCTGGCGGGATGGTGCAGAGGCTTATTTAGGAATAACCGTTGCTGATTTCCCCAATTTTTTCATGCTCTACGGCCCGAATACCAACCTGGGCAGTAACTCGATAATTTTCATGATCGAGTGTCAGGCGAATTACATCATGCAGTGCCTGAAAGCGATGGAGGCCAAGCAAGCCAAAACACTGGACGTGAAGCCAACGGTAATGCGTGAGTTTAACGACGGCTTGCAAGCAACGTTGAAGGATACGGTGTGGAATGCCGGTTGCAAGAGCTGGTACGTCAATGAAAAGGGCCGCAATACCAACAACTGGCCGGCGCTAACGGCTGAATACCGTGAGATAACCAGCGAACTTCAGGAAGCTGATTACCAGTTTGGCTGATGCTCACAGTTGCCATTGCGTCGTCCAGCGTAGGCGCTCGCAGCGGGCTAGTTGCACAGGGTCACTTGCATACAATAATCAGTGAAATCTGCGTAATCTGTGGTCAAAACCTAACCCCAAAGCACTAACCCATGGCCCAACTTCCGCAACGAATCGTTTGTTTAACCGAAGAAACAACTGAAACGCTCTACAGCTTAGGCCTGGAAGACCGCATTGTCGGTATTTCCGGTTTTACCGTGCGGCCACCGCGTGCCCGGAAAGAGAAGCCGAAGGTGAGTGCTTTCATCAGCGCTAAGATCGATAAAATTCTTGCGCTACGGCCTGATCTGGTTATCGGGTTTTCCGATATGCAGGCTGAAATTGCAGCGGAATTAGTAAAAGCCGGTGTGAATGTCTGGATTAGCAATCAGCGTAGCGTTGCCGAAATTCTGAATCAAATGTTGACGCTCGGCGTGTTGGTCGGTGCCGAAGAGCAGACCCGGCTATGGGTGGCTGAACTTGAGGCCCGCATAGAAGCCATTCGAGAGCAGGGCGCTGCACTACCGAAGCGCCCGCGGGTTTATTTCGAAGAGTGGGATGAGCCGATGATTAGTGCAATTCGCTGGGTATCGGAGCTGATAGATGTAGCCGGTGGTACGGACGTCTTTTCTGAGCTATCGCACAGCGCCGGTGCTAAAGGTCGTTTTGTCACCAGCGAGCAGGTTATTGCGGCTGCGCCGGAAGTTATTATTGGTTCCTGGTGTGGTAAAAAGTTTCGGCCGGAGCGGGTCGCTGCGCGCGACGGTTTTGCCGAACTGCCCGCCGTAAAAAATAATGCGCTATTTGAGATTAAGTCACCGATTATTCTGCAACCCGGGCCTGCTGTGCTCACCGAAGGGCTAGACGCGTTGCAGGCGATTTTGCACAGGGTTGCCGTCAGTAACCCGCGATAAGCGTCCACATGACTAATAATCGGATCGTAAGCGAATTATTCGTCAAGCATCGGAGTTTGCTGAGCAGTCGGAGCTTAGGTTTTCGCTTTTTCGCTCTTGGCTTTGTCAGCGCGGTCGCGACGGGCTTGTTTAGGGTCAGCAATGAGCGGACGGTAAATTTCAACCCGGTCGCCAGCCCGGAGCGGATGAGTCGGCTTAACGGCTTTACCAAAAATTCCCATGGGCAGGTTTTCAACATCCAACCCATTAAACCGGCTGGCGATACCCGACTGTTTCGCAGCCTCAAGCGCACTGCAACCTTCGCTTACTTCAAGCGCGAGAATCAGCTGCTTTGCAGGAGTCGCATAAGCGACTTCGACCTTGATCAGTGGGGCTTGCACAGCGCCTGATTCAGGGGCGTTATCATTGTTCTCAGATAGGCTCAACGGGATGTCGCTCAATTAGCTAAAGTTAAGCAGGCCAATTTCCTGCAGAAAGATAAACACAATGGCGGCGGGTGCGACCACGCGAACCAACCATAGCCAAACGGTGTAGCTGCGTGCAGAAAAGCCATGCAGTTCGTTTTGTAGGTTCGCTTTGGATATTTTCCAGCCGACAAATAGCGCAATAAACAGGCCGCCCAGCGGCAGCATAATATTGGTTGTTAGGCCGTCGACTAAATCCAGAATAGGCTTATCGAACAAGGTGGCGCCGCTTAGAACATTGTAGGCGAGAGCGCTGGGTATGCCGATCAACCAGATGACAAAGCCAAGACCGAGTGCAATTTCAAAACGGTCCATCTTAGTTTTTTCTACCAGCCACGCCGTCGCCGGTTCCATCAACGAAAGAGCAGAGGTAAGGGCCGCGGTGAATAGCAGCAGGAAGAATACACAGGCCAGAAACTGGCCTATTGGCGACTGCGCAAAGGCTAACGGTAGCGTTACAAATACCAAGCCCGGGCCAGAACCAGGCTCTAACCCATAAGTGTAAACAATCGGGAATATGGCGATGCCGGCGAGCAGTGCTACTGAGGTATCAAACCCGGCAACTATCGCGGCCGTTTTGGGGATGGAAACATCGCGTGGTAAGTAAGCGCCGTACGCCATTATCGCGCCCATGCCTAAACTAAGAGAGAAAAACGCCTGTCCCATCGCGGCCAGAACCCCAGCAGTTTTAAGTTCGCTGAAGTCCGGTTTGAACAAGAAACGTAAGCCTTCGCCTGCGCCAGGCAAGGTCAGTGAGTAGATAGCCATGCCGACCAGCATTATCGCCAGCATTGGCATGAGCAGCTTTACGGCTGATTCCAGGCCTTGCTTCACCCCGCGGCCAACGATTAGCGCGGTGAGGATCATAAATACTGAGTGCCAGATAACTTGTCGGGTAGGCGAGGCCAGAATGCCATTTTCGCCTTCAAGCAGCGCGACCGCACGCTCCTTATTGAGCCCGTTCAGACCGCCGCTGATGGCAAGTTGTAGGTACTCAAGTGTCCAGCCAGCCACCACGCTGTAAAACGACAAGATCAGCACGCCGCAGAGTACGCCCATGGCCCCGACCAACGCCCAGGCCGGGCTGCGATTTTCCCTACGGGCGATAGTTGCCATGGTGGTAATCGGGCTGGAGCGGCCTTTGCGACCCAGAGTGATTTCGGCGATAAGAATCGGTAAGCCGATTAATAGCACGCAGCCGAGATAAATGAGGACAAAAGCGCCGCCGCCATTGGCACCCGCTTTATAAGGAAATCCCCAGATATTGCCCAGGCCCACAGCAGAGCCGGTTGCGGCAAGAATAAATGCCAGCCGCGTAGACCACAGGCCGTGTAGGGATGCTGCAGACGTGCTGCTGCGCTGCATAGAGACTCCATGAGTTGTTATATGGGATGCGCGCTTATCGGGCAGCGTATACTCTGCCGCCTCAAGAACACTTTAACGTCAGAAACGAACCTTAGCAGAGCCAGTGACCCATGCCACCCAGTAACGCAAAATCAAGCAAAACCGGTCAGCCCGGAACCAAAATGATCGCGCAAAATAAGCGCGCCCGCCACGAGTATTTTATTGAAGATACGATTGAGGCAGGCATCGCGCTGGAAGGCTGGGAAGTAAAAAGTTTGCGAGACGGCAAAGGCCAGCTCACTGAAAGCTATGTGATCGTTGATAAAGGCGAGCTGTTTTTGTTCGGTTGCCATATTAGTCCGCTGAAAACCGCTAGCACCCATATAACTCCGGAGCCAACACGCACCCGTAAGTTACTAATGCACAGCCGTGAAATTGACCGGCTTATTGGAGCAGTGGAACGCGATGGCTACACGCTGATTCCGCTAAGCATGTATTTCAAAGCTGGCAGGGCTAAGTTGGCTGTAGCGTTGGGTAAAGGTAAAAAGCTCCACGACAAGCGCGCCAGCATTAAAGAGCGCGATTGGAATAGGGACAAGCAGCGGGTGCTAAAGAACGGTTAGCTAAGCCGCGTGGCGTATTTCTGTGGTGCATTTGTAGGTTCAACTTCAGTCGAACA
>CAJQNE010000067.1 GCA_905479545.1 uncultured Gammaproteobacteria bacterium
CATTGGCAATTGACTGCCCCCGGTTCCGCATAAGGCCAAATAACAGCAGGGTAATGCCCACGATTAGCAGCGCTGAACCCGACGCCAATGCTCCACCAGCTATAAGCTCATCTTTAAGTAGGCCAACGGCGTTATTGCTGGCGATAGGCGTAAGCCGACCGGTCGCATAGACGGCACCGAGTAAGTTGCCCGCCCATACCAGCCAGGTACCTAACAACGTAAACCAACACGCAATATGTTGACCCCGAATGCCCAGCTCTACTTTTCGCCATAGCAAACCTAACACCATGAGCAACATTCCGCCCTGAATACCCGTTAGGTGAGTACTCAGCGCCAAGCGAGGGCTGGCGAATAACGGAATAGCCGCACCCAGCAACAGCGAAGCGAGAATAAGCAGCAGCCCACCAATAGTAAGGGTTTCACGAACGCGGGAGCTGAGGGGTCGTTTGTTGCTCATTAATGTTCCGGTATTGCGAGAAGGGGTTGCAGCATAATGCCGTAATTATTGAATTTAAGTCTAGTGAGTTAACCGTTGCTACATTGGCCGGAGCGCTCTAGTTTTAACCATCTTGACGCATCTTTGGATTCCTTTTTTGTTCCGGGCTAGCCGAGTTCGGGACTCTGCGCCTTATCGAACTCACACAATGACTAGCCCGTTTTACGAAAAAAACCATGAACTATCCCGTAATAGTGAAGTATTGCTTTTAACGGTATTTACTCTCAGTAGATTTTTGAGCTATTCCGGTGGAGCAGCAAAGCCTAGAACGGCAGCTCCATTGGCTCACCATTGACCTTTAGTTGACTGTTGCTGAAGGTAGCTTTACTCGTCAGTATGGTTTTACCGGCAACGTTTTTCCGTTGCACCAGCCCTTGCTCAATAATGCCCTCCAGCATGCCGCCCATCTGCTCTTCAATCATGGCGCTAAATTCTACAAACTGTTCTTCCGGCATTTCATCCGGCAACTGCATAAGCTGCTGATCGATCATGTAATCGATACCATAGGCGGAAAGCGGCTCATCGATGGTAACGGTCGCGTTAGCTTGCAGCAGCGCCATTATTTGTTCGATATCAGGCTCTTCCTGTTGCTTAAATTCGTTTAGCAGTTTAGGAGTGAAACCATTCACGGCAAACTCACCGCTGGCTTTTAGGTCGCCATCAGGCAGGCTGGCTTCTATCGTTTCGACGACAACACGCCCATGTTCAAGGATGACAGGGAGGAGTTCTTCGAGATCTATCCACAGCAATGCCGCTATATCCAGTGGCTCGGTACCGGCCTGATCTGCTGCGGCAGCGGCTGCAGCGATTTCCTTAAACCGAAGCTGAGCCGCTTCGCTGGCCACTCGATCAAAATCGTCGAGCGCAACGCGAATTTTTGCATTTTTGACGATAAAGTCTTCGAAACTCACCTTGTCAGCCGCATATTCAAAAAACCCTTTCACAAATTCGCGATCGTCTTCAGGCGCATCGTCATCCAGCTCTATATTACCGGCCATTTTAAGGCCGCTAATGGCCATCAATGGGTCGTCGAACATGGTAACTTTCACACTATCGACCAGCATCTCAAAATCCTGCAACGGCAGGGCTCGTAGTGCGTCGTCAACGGATGCAATTACCCGAATTTCACCTATATCGGCTACAAATTCTGCGTCGTCATTGGTAACCCTTAGTCCCGGCCACGTAACGGTGCTCTCACCTGCGCCATTGCGAAGATGGCTATAGCCACCGCATTCAATCGGTTCCCAACTGACATTAATCGGGGTTTCCGCCAGCTCGCTGTTAATAGCCAGCTCTCCGGCTGGAATATCGCACTCCAGGCTCATTTTGCCGGTAAGCGAAATGTAGCTATAAAGCTTAGGATTTGGCAGCGCTTTTAGCGCCGGCACTGCCTGTTTTGCTGCCGCCGGTATTTCAAACTCATAGGCGGTTACACCCGCACCAAAACGGAACGGTAGGCTGTCATCTTTTAGCGCTGTCCACGGAAACGGGCCATGATGCAGTCGCTGACGGCTCGTTAAGGTTATGGAGCGAGCGGCTTCATCGCTACCGCGGTAGGTCAGCACTTCGTCGGCTGAGCTGTCCTCATCGTCAAAATCAAAATCGTCATAGTCTGTGTCGACATCGTCAGCGGGCAAAGCGATATCAACCGTGTAGCGTGCCACAGTCGTGAACCAACCTCTGTCGTATTCGGCGATTTCAAAGGGCACCCCGGGGTTGGCCTCAACAAAATCTGCCAGTGATTGCTCAGTGACGTGCTTAATGTAGAAGCCCATTGCCAATGGGCTAAGTAGCAATATCGCTACTAACACGCCTAACATCACTCCTAGTTTTTTCATTTTCCGTATCCCCTTTTGAAATTTGCGGTACGCGACCTACCGCTACTGAACATTTATTTATCATCAGTAGTCAGTCGATTCAGGCCGCCCCAGCGGCAGCCTCACGCTATTAATTCGCCCTTTGTAACACAAGTAATAGTTAACAGATGCCAACATATCTGTTTTACCCAATAAACAGCAAACTAGGAACGATGAATAGTTGCTGGTGCAGGACCTGATCGGCTGACCCAACCTACCGTTGATGCTAATAACCACGCGAAATTCACGTCAGCGGAATTGATCCGTAAGAACTTGGCCGGAGCGCCGAAAACCGCGAACGCCGTGGCGCATTTTTCCTCACGGGATTTGCTCTAGGCTAATTGCTATCGCGCTACTGCGCTCTATTGAAGTAACAAAATGACCAGCCCGTTTTATACTGAAGACCACGAACTGTTACGCAGCCAGGTGCGGCGTTTTGTGGAAACCGAAATTGAACCTCATGTGAACGAATGGGAGGAAGCCAACACCTTTCCACGGGAGCTGTATAAAAAGGCTGCAGATATTGGCTTGCTCGGCCCCGGGTTTCCGGAAGCCTATGGTGGTACTGAAGAAGCTGGCAGCCAGCCAGACTATTTTTTCGCCAACATTATCGCTGAGGAAGTTGCTCGTGCGGGTGCCGGCGGCTTAAGCGCCAGCCTGTTCAGCCATGGTATCGCGTTGCCGCCCATTGTGAATATCGGTACCGAAGAACAAAAACAGCGCTTTTTACCTGAGGTATTGAGCGGCGAAAAAATTGCCGCGCTGGCCATTACTGAGCCCTCTGGCGGTTCAGATGTTGCCAATATGAAAACCACCGCTGTACTTGATGGCGACCACTATGTGGTAAACGGCAGCAAAACCTTCATTACCTCAGGAATGCGGGCCGACCAATACACCGTTGGTGTGCGAACCGGCAAGCCGGGCTTCGGTGGCATCTCGTTGCTGGTGATTGACCGCGATACACCTGGGTTCAGCCGCACTGAGCTGAAAAAGATGGGTTGGTGGTGTTCTGATACCGCGACGCTGTATTTCGATAACTGTCGGGTCCCGGTCGCAAACCGCTTAGGTGAAGAGAACGCCGGGTTTATGGGCATTATGCTCAACTTTAATAGTGAGCGACTTGGCTTGGCGGCTATTGCTGTGAGCATGGCACAAACCTGTATTCATGAAGCGGTGGACTGGGCTCGTGAGCGGCAGACTTTTGGCAAGTCTTTGCTGGGCCATCAGGCAATTCGGCACAAGTTAGTGGATATGCAGACTCGCTGTTCTGCGGCCAGAGCGTTGTTGGAAAAAACAACGGTGCAGGTCAATGCCGGTGAATCGCCAATACCAGAACTTTGCATGTTGAAAAACTTTTGTACCGAGATGCTTGATTATGTCGCTGGCCAGGCTGTACAGATTCTAGGCGGCGCCGGCTATATCCGTGGCTGCAAAAGTGAAAGAATTTTC
>CAJQNE010000068.1 GCA_905479545.1 uncultured Gammaproteobacteria bacterium
CGTGGCGGTGAACGTGAAGCCGAATGACGACAGCGAAGAGAGTTTTACTTTTGACCCGCCGCGGCCAATTGACTTGCTCGAGTATCAAGGGCGTAACTCGTTAGAACTTATCAATGAATCGCTGGATGAAGGTAATTATGACTACATTGAGCTGGAAATTGAGGCTGAGGAAGGTGAGCTGGATTCCTTCATCGAGTTCAGCGACGGCTCGCAGCGTTCGTTAAAGCTCGATACCACCGAGAGTAGCGTCATTCGCCTTACTCAGGCCTTCGAGCTTGAAAATGGCGAAACCAATAGCTTTACCATCGACTTTGACTTGCATGCTTCTATCTTCACCCCAACCGACGAGGCAATCGAGGACGGTGATGATGATTATCTGCTGCGGCCATCACTGCGAATTATCGAGAACAGTGATGCTGCGTCTATCAGCGGCACTATTCTGCAAGAGCGTGCTACCGCTACAATTTGTGTTGAGGACGACGTGGCGAATAGCGGCAAAGCGGTCTATCTGTATAGCGGTGAAGATGCTGAAACGGATGACTTCGGCTCAGCCAATGCTCCGATCAGCGCCGCGTTGGTGACGATGGACATTGCTACTGGCGCGTTTAGCTATGAATTCGGTTTTCTGGAAGCCGGTAGCTATACGCTGGCGTTTACCTGCCAAAGCAAGAACGACGAAGATGGCATTGATAACGATAATGTCGAATTTACGAGCACCGCATCGGTGGAATTGGAAGCTGAAGAGAACCTGGTACAGGACCTTTAGTAGCCAAACTAGTTAGCGGCAATACCTATGAAGTGCGCTAACGATCTAGCGCACTTCATACTTGGTTTTTATGCCGACTCCATGGGGCTAATCCTTAGTCGTATTTATAGGTTCACGCTGCTTTACTCTGCAGCTTGGCTTGCCTTATTCGCTAAGCTGAATGTCCGATATTTTTGCCGCTTCAATCTCCGCTTCAGTAAACGGCCAGCGATACCAGTCTTTATCGGAATAGCGCTGGGTTAGGTTGGAGAAGAACGGGCTGGCCGGATCAGTCGATTGGGAGTAAGTCAGGAAGCCATAGGCTTCTACACCTTCATCGTTCCAGGTAATGGTGTTAACGATACTATTGCCGAAGTTTGCACGACCATAACCTTCCTCATTGGGCACGCTACGTTCGAAGCTGATAATAGTGAATGAGCCATCGGTGCCCGCGCCGCCGAAAATGGGTATGCGATTGCCGTCTTTATCAAAGTCGTATTGGATATCGCGGATTGGTGAGTCGAGCGGAGCATTGTTGTCACTGAGGCGTTGCACCGCGCCGGCAAAGGCATCCCGGACATCCGGGTTATTGGTGACTAAGCCACTAGGGGTATTCGCTGCATCGCTTGCAGAAAACGGTGTGCTGAATATCGGCGTCGACACGCTGCCCAGCTCGCGAAAGAACTGTCGCCAAATATGTCCACCGACATCGCCCAGATTATTGCGGCTGGTCCAGTCACCGAGCACATCGCAGGCCGTGCTAATGTCGACGGTGCTGCCTTGAGCATAGCCTCCGATCGCCGTGATGCTATCGCTATTGCAGATGCCGTCGATTACCGCCTGCTGTTCGTTTTCAGCGGTGTAAATACGACTGGCGAGTACCACTTCCTGCAACTTCTCCAAAGTAAATTCTTCGTCGGGCAGGTCTTCCAGTTCTTGCGCCTGGCGGATGCATTGGCGGGTGCGGTATGAGCGTTCTGCCTCCTCGTCGCCAATGATGCGGGCGAAGCCTGTTATTGGCTCATCGGGGTTGGTTAACCAGTAACTGTTGTTGCAGTTAGTCACCCAGTCTTCACGAATTTGTGAGGGCAGGTTGTTGGCACCAAAAACACCGGGGGCAGGGGCGTCGGCGTCGGTTAGCCAGTTACAGGCGGAGCGCGAACCATCAAGTACCGGCAAGCCCGGCACCAAGGCTTGTACCGCTTGGTGAGAAACCCCGGAGTTACAGGTCATTACATGCGAATCCGGCACGTTAGGTACGGTAGTTTGGTCTGAGTAATAAGCGTCGCCGGTGTTGCCAACGGCGGTGGTGTTTACCCAGGGTACGGCGACGCTGTTGCGCTGAATTTGCTCGAATTCCTGCAGGTTTTCGGCTTTGTTCCAGTCAAAGAAGTGTTCCAGTAACCGGGTGTTTTCGATATTGGCGTCGCGGAGCGTGTAGGCCTTGCTTGCGCCCCAGTCCAGAATGTCGTCAGCAATAACAACCATCGGTCCGTAAACCGAGTTGTAGAGCGTACGAGTCGATTGAGTGATCGTGCCGTCGTCTTCGAGCACATCAACAGTAATCTCTACGGCTTCCAGGTCTGTCGGTTGGTTGTCTAAGGTATAGGTGGTTGGCCCGGCCATCGTGAGTTCGAAAAAGGTGAAGCGGAACGCGGTAGAAACCGTATGGCTCCAGGCGAGGTTGTCGTTAAAGCCGATAAGTACCGCGGGTGCACCGTGCAGTGAAACGCCGTGAATATTCGTTTCCGGATGCATGATGTGCATTAACCACAGACGTTCAGGCCCATCCCAGGGGAAATGCGGGTTCACGAACTGGTAGGGGCGGCCGGTGGCCGTAATTCGGTCCGAGAAGCTATACATATTTGAGCCGAGTGGCCGGTCGGGATTGATGAAAAAATCCAGAGCTTGTTCGAGTGATTGAGGTACGCCTGAATCGTTCCCGGCCGTGGCTGAACGTGGCGCGGCCGCTGAGCTGCCGACAGGCAAGCCATCACCTAAGCCTGCAGGGAACGCGACGCCACCACTACTATCGCCTCCAACGGGCGGTTGGGCGTTGGCAACGCCTTCAATAAAAACTGAACTTGAAGCGAGTATGCCAAGGCGGATAATTCGGCGGTACATATCATTGAGACTAATCTCAAATAACCAGTTTTCATCACGACAAGCAGCGTGGCGGCCTGCATGTTGGTCAGCTTTTAGTTCGCGAATATAGCGATTAAATCCGGCGGCATAGCCTGTGAGTGTGTCGTCAACCACCTGCGGCTGTGCGGCTTTGGTTTCGGCTATTTTTGCGTCGGTAACGACATGCTTCCAGAAGAAGTCATTATCTATCGGGTCGGCCGATGCACCGTTAGCAATGATGCGGTAATTGCTGCCGTTGCGGCCAAAGAATTTCGCTCGCTCACCACGAATCGAAACGATGTCTTCCATCAAAACACAGACATTATCTTCGGCGTAAGCGTAGCCCATGCCGTAGCCGATGGAGCCATAGTCATCGGCTTTAATGTGTGGCACACCCATGGTAGTGCGGCGCACATTCACGTCATATTGAAGCGGGGTGGCGGTGCCGGGGTCGGTTGGTGTCGTAGGCGTAGTACCAACCGGCGCGCTGCCGGGCGATGAACCGCCACCACCACAAGCACCGAGCAGCGCGGTAGCTGCAAGACAAGATAATAGTTTAAATACAGTTGGCGACTGCTTTGGTGACTGACCTGATGATTGGTTTGCCGGGACTAGCTTCATAATAATTCCTCTATGCACTGCTGCTGAAAATAACCGCAGTACCGCTGCGGTGTAGCGGGCTCAGCGCTGAGAGTTATAGTTATGGCGCCGATGAAGGTCCAAAACATTACATGGTTATTTTAATAGCTGCTCAGAATCGTTATTGGCTTCCGCAATAACTAAATAATTGCAGCGATTGACCGTGGTTTGCGTTTCACATAACAAAAAAATTGAGGATTATTATTCACCGTCTGTCGAGTGCCTATTGATTGCCTAATCACGACAAATTAACATTTAGCGACAGAAACTAGGCTTCTACGTCAAAAATGATCGCGTAAACTGGTGGCCTAAACAAAAAAGGATGATGGATATGCGCCGTAACTCTCAACTCTCCCCGGTAAGGGTCAGCTACATGTTTGTAGCGATCATTCTCATGACTTTCGTGATGGTTGCGCAAGATTCTAAGTCGCAAGAACTGCGTTATGCGGGCTACGAAACTAACTCAGCGACTGCATCTGTTGATTGTTCTCAGTGGCGAAATCAACGCGCGACAGGCTGTCCCTCGCACCTATAAAAGCACTACCAGTAACCGTTAGGTTACTGGTAGTGCTTTTGAACTTGTTCTCTACCTGGCTCCGTCGCGATTGTGCTTGGGCGATTGTCCCGCGAGCTATTTTAAGTGCCCCCATTGCTGCATATCTGCTGCCGCGTCGAGAACAGACTGTTTAACCGGGCGAAATTCCAAACCAAGCTCAGACTGGATTTTGCTGTTGTCGAGGCGCAATGCCCGACCAATATGTGAACGCAAGTAGCTTGCGACACCTTTTGGCTGCGTATACGAGCCAAGCTTCATTAAAGCCGTACCAAAACCATTATCCAGCCCCATTTTCGGCAGCTTTTTGTTGGCGTAACCGTTTTCCCGAAGGATTTTGGCGGCATTACGCATTGCCAGCGTGTC
>CAJQNE010000069.1 GCA_905479545.1 uncultured Gammaproteobacteria bacterium
GGTGGCTGCGGCGAAGCTTTTAAGCGCGATATTCGTAAATACGCTAAGTCCGCTAATGTTCTTTGCCTTCAGGAAGTACTTTTCGAAAAAGGGCCGCAACTACCCTACTCGCTGGACCACCTGGCCTACGACTATTCGCCATCGTATTCACGGCTGGATGCCGCCCATGAGGGCGTAATGACCCTAAGCCGCCACGCGCTTCATCCGGTAGGCCAACGCCTGCGGAGCGTCGGTAGCGAGCCACTGGTTTCAACACCGAAGTCGTCAGTCATCAGCTCCGTACCGCTAGCCGGCGGTGGTGAGCTAACCATTCTCAATACCCATATGCTGCTGGTGCGCTCGCAGCGCTCGGCCCGCCAGGAATTACAAGCGGCCCTCGACATGCTGGATTCCATTGCCCGCTCGGCGCCCGCAGACCCGGCCTTGTTTGTCGGCGATTTCAACACCTTATTACCGCAACAGTTAACGCTGGTTGACGATGAGTTACGGCAACATGGGTTTAGCCGCGCGGAGCCGGCTAGTGATCCGCGGCGGATGCGGCTGGACCATGTGTACAGCAGGAACGTGGAGTCTTGCGAAGTGACTATCGACCACGGGCTGGATAGTTCAGACCACCCCGCTTTAGTGTGCAAAATCACGGTGTGAACCCGCTTTACCGCACTGCTTCCCACCACCACAAACCTGCAACTTTGTGGCTTAGCCAAGCGCGTGCTTTACGGCTAATAACTTCTCGTCGCTAATGCGGCCACTTCGCCCAGCCAAGTCGGCCGTTTGCTGACCTAGAGCCTTATACACTTCACGTAAGTTTTCATCGCTTTGCAAAGCCTCAAGGTGGCGGCTAACCGTACCCGCATCGCCCCGGACAATCGGCCCGGTTAATGCCTTCGCCGGGCCGTTATTGCGAATATTCGCCAGCGTTGCGGTAATTAACGGGTCGAGCGACTGCCACATCGTGTTGCGCTCAATGCCTGCTGCCTCGGCTAGCTGCAATGATGCATCCATGAGTGTCGAAAGATAGTTACAGGCCATAACTGCCGAAGCGTGATACAGCGTTTTAGCGGATTTTTGAATCGCTATGGGCTGCATCAACAGGCGTTCGGCGAACTGTCGAATCGCCATTTCAGCAGTATCATCGCCTTCGTAATAGCAGTATGTTCCAGCTACTCGATTAAGCGACTCTGCAACCGCGGGAAACGTTTGCAAAGGGTGCAAGGAGGCCGTCGCGATGCCAGCGGCGCTCGCCAGCTCGTCACTGGAAAGTGCTCCTGAGCAATGAGCAACAACCGCGGTAGATTTAAACCGGCTGACCAGCGATTCGCATACCTGGCGTATGGAGGCATCCGGCACGGTAAGCAGCACGAGGTCGCAAGTAGCGGCTTCGCGTGGATCAACCACCGGGCAGCCGCTGTTAAATTTATCCAAAGAGGCGCTGGCAGCCATCTTATCGCGTGCAGCAACTTTTACTGTGTAGTGCCCACTACGCTCGGCCAATATAGCCAGCGTTAAACCGACATTGCCTGCGCCGATAATTCCGAGTGTTGTAGTCGTTTTCATGCTGCCAAGTGTATCGTTACCGCTCTGTAAATTGGCACTCATTTAGTAACGCCTTGTGATTCGACTTTATGCCTATCGCCGCCGCTCAGTGCACTATTACCTGTACCAAATCTAACCTTACGATCGAATGGCGGCCGGGCAGCCTGCCGCTGCTGGATTTAATTGAACAGGCCGGTGGCAGAGCCGCCTACTCCTGCCGCTACGGTAACTGTCATACCTGCGTGGTTGATGTTATATCCGGCGAAGTTGCTCATCCGCCGGATATAACACCGCCCGGCGATGGCAAAATGCTGCCCTGCTGTGCTGCACCGGTCAGTGATAAATTGGTACTTGTTATCTGACGGAAGGGTGTAGAGCCACCACACCTGCTAATAGCAAGTAACGGAGCGGGCAACTCTCCAGCCAGGAACTAAAATCGAAACGAAAAAGCCCCTGCAAGGCAGAGGCTTTCATTACTCACTCGCTACGATCGAATCAAGCCTGATCAATCGACCCTACTATCGTTGGCGTACCTGCCATGACACTGGCGGTATTGGCGTTGGTTTCACCTTCGCTCTCCTCATCCACAACATCCGGTACGTGGTACCAATTACAAGTTGCTTGAGTAGGAGTCACCTCGGTGATGGTGTAACCGTGCTGCGACAGATCAATATATTCCATATGTGGATTGATGCGATTCAGCAGCGTACTAAGACTGCGGTTCGGATCAGGCAAACCGGGCGACGTAACCGACGGTGTCACAAACTCGACGCCGAAACGCATGCTTGGCGGCTCCGGCGATGGGTTGGCCGTAGTGGCTCCACCCGCGTAAATACCGGTCAGAGGGTCCCGAACTCCGCGCTGGCGCGGGTCATCCTCAATATTAATCGCCCATGATGTGTGAATATCGCCGGTTAGCACGACAAAATTTTCAATCGCGTTGTCGCTCTCACCGGTCGCCGCAGAGCCACGGACTTTATTAAGCACACGGTTCCGCGCTTGGTTATAGCCATCCCACTGGTCAAAAATAGTGACCGAGTTAAACTCCGGCGAGCCGGTATTCGCTCCGGCGGTAGTGA